>NZ_OUNR01000019.1 GCF_900403705.1 Nitrospira lenta
ACTTTCATCGCGCCTTCCTGCTTCAACGTGATCATACCCTTGGCGACGGCCGTCTGTTTGATCGCCGATGAATCGGCTTTGGCGCCGATGAGCCGGCGTACATCGTCATCGAGTACGAGCAATTCATAAATGCCCGTACGACCGCGATACCCAGTTTGCGAACAGTTCGGACAGCCAGCCCCACGGTAGAACGTAAAGGCCCCCTTGCTATCGAGCCCAAGGCGGCCGAGCTCATCGACGGTGGGCTTATAGGGCTTCTTGCAATCAGGGCAGATTTGCCGCAGCAAGCGTTGCGCGAGCACCGCCATGACCGAGGAGGCGACCAGAAACGGTTCGATCCCCATATCGATCAAGCGCGTCGCGGCACTGGCCGCATCGTTGGTATGCAGCGTGGAAAACACCAAATGTCCGGTGAGGGAGGCATGAATCGCAATTTCCGCCGTCTCACGATCGCGGATTTCTCCGATCATGATGACGTCGGGATCCTGGCGCAAAATAGACCGCAAGCCGGCAGCGAAAGTAAGGTTGATCTTAGGATTAACCTGCATCTGCCCGATCCCGAGCAGCTGATACTCGACCGGGTCCTCAACGGTAATGATGTTCTTATCAGGCGCGTTGATCTGGCTGAGGGCGGCGTAAAGCGTCGTCGTTTTGCCGCTTCCGGTCGGGCCCGTCACAAGAATAATGCCGTGAGCCAGCTGAATGAGTTGCTGGATGGACGAGAGCCGGTCGGTTGAAAATCCCATCTCTGTCAAGTTCAGGAGGCGGTTTTCTTTTTCGAGCAGGCGAAGGACCACACGTTCACCGTGCGAAGTGGGCAACACGGACACGCGCAAATCGACGTCTTTTCCCGCCGTCCTGATGGCAAACCGGCCGTCTTGCGGCAAACGCTTTTCCGCGATATTCAGCCCCGCCATGATCTTCAGGCGGGCGATGATACTGGACTGCAATCGCTTCGGCGGGGTCAGCACGGGATAGAGCACGCCGTCGATCCGATAGCGCACCACAAGACCACGCTCGAATGATTCGAAGTGGATGTCGCTGGCCCGCTGCCGAACCGCCTGAAACAACACGGAGTTGACCAGGCGAATGATCGGGGCCTCGTCCGTCGCATCGAGCAAATCTTGCGGCTCATCCAGCTCATGGGCCAGCTGGTCAAGATTTTCAGCTGCCGCCATGTCCTCCATGACCTGCGCAGCCCCGACGGGACTGGCCGCCTCGTCATAGATGCGGTTCAAGCACGCCAACAAGGCGATTCCCGTGGTCAGGACTGAACGAATCGGTTTCCCCAATAATAGGCGCAGATCATCCAACGCTACGGTCTCAAGCGGGTCGGTCGTCGCGACGACAACGACGCCGTCTTCATACCGCAGGGGTAAGATCCGGTACCGCCGGGCAAAGCTGATGGGCACTCGCTTAATCAGTTCATGATCGATTTGTGAGACTTCTAGATGCGGCAACCACGCCAACTCAAATTGCTGGGCCAAGGCTTCCAACAGTTCTTCTTCTCGAAGCACACGCAAATGGAGAAGGGCTTCGCCAAGACGGCCGCCCTTCTCACGCTGATAAGCCAATGCCTCATCGAGCTTGGAATCCAGGAGATTAAACTTCTCTCCGAGAATCCGCCCGAGAAGCGGCCTACCAAATGTCACTTGCTGTTCGGAATCGCTCACAATGCTCCGCGCCCCATTTCCCCATTATAGAGAGGCCAAGTCCTTAGACTAACCGGCTTCAAGATCAATTCCAAGTTTGTTCGCTTAACCACAAGTAAAATAAGGACATCCCAGAAATAGATCCAGTCTTTCATTTCCGGCAACAAGGACAGACTCAGAGGCGCAACGCGGGTAAGGCTCAAGATCAACCCCGAGGGCCCACATCGACATGCACGGCTGAAAGAACGGGGCTCGTCAAGAAAGCCAACGAGCCTGGAAGAGGCCCCGAGGAACGTGGAAGAGACTTATCGGAGCTCAAAGGTCATGGTGGTCTTCTGGTTGTTGCGGACCATATCAACGTTCACCGTCCGTTCGTTTTTCAATTGTTGAAATAGACTCAGCATCGTGGAAGGATCACGCACGTCCACTCCATTGACTCGCTGCAACACATCTCCATGTTGGATGCCGATCTTCTCATAAAAACTGGCTGGAGCGATGTAGTCCATACGATATCCGTTAGGGGAACCATTGACCATAAACGGCACGGCCCGCGCCTGAGTCAACAGCTTCGGCAAGTCTGCCATCGCCGCCTCAACTTCTCGTCGATCGATCACTTTCTTAATAGGAACCCCGGGTGCCCCTATAACCGGAGAACCGGCTGTCACAACCGGAGCCGCCGGTTTGTCGGTCGTGGAAAGCTCCAGTAGCTCTTCCTGATCGCCGCTCCGAATCACCAGGCCATCCCGGCGAATAGCGCTGACCTCTCCCAAATCCGGTATCTGATCATGCAACCGATAGAGCACCTGCCGCTTCGTGGCCAATTCCTCGACGATTGCGAACACACCGCGTTCACGTCCTAACACGACACCTAAAAGTCGCAACTTGTTCGCCACACCCAAGGCTGCCCGAACCGGTGTGGGCGAAGCGGTCCCTGGTACACCGGTCATTCCCAGCGGAGCAGCGGGCAGCAGGAAAAGGCCGCTCGACTGAATTTGATCCACCCATTGCTGTGGCACCAACGCGACCGAAGCTGCGATTTGAGCGGATTGAGGCGCCGCGCCTTTCGCCGGAGGAAGGGCTAACGCCGCGGCCACAAACGCATTGACGCCATGCGCGATGAGCAATGCGCCCACAGCGAGATAGGCGCCGATGGTTAGCCGCCGGACGGGTTGATCGCCGAGAATCTCCATACCAGTCTGTGTCTTCCAGTCGATAAAGAGTCGACCCATACTACGCATCAGACCATCGACAGGCAATACTTTTGTCGAGTTGTTAAAGCAGGTTATCCCAGTGCTAAGGAAGTACCAATGCTGAGTTTAAGAGAAACCCTTGTGTACAGTGGGCATCATCTTGGCCGCTGACCGGAATTTGCCAAATCCTAATCTATTGATACATTTAGGTCTGCTCAAACGGACATTATGGTCTGGGTCTTGCTGACTCCAGTCTACTCACTAAAGGAGTTGTGCTCGCATGCCTGAGTCAGACGTTCCCGAACCAACCCTCAACGATGTCGCTGCCGAAGCGTACGAACGGGGCCTTGCCTTGCGGAAAGCCGGCCTCTTCAAGCAGTCGATCGAGCAATTCCAAAAAGCCGTGAACGATCCTGTTTTCGCCCTGAAAGCCTATGCGCAAATCGGACTCTCTCAAAAGTCCTGTGATCGATACGCCGATGCGGTCGCGGCCTTTCGCAATGCGCTCAAGTCACCCGGGGCATCGACCAAAGACATCGTGCAGATCTTGTATGTGCTCGGCCGCACCCTCGAATCGCTCGACCGAATTGCCGAAGCCCTCGAAGCCTATCGCTGGCTCAGGCGGGAAGACCCGCTGTATCGGGATGTTGGAGAACGTATCGATGCGCTGAGCATGAGACGGACCCAGGCTGAGCCGCGATCTACACAAAACAACCCGAAAGCGGAAACCAGGCAGCAGCTTCATGCCTGGCAGAACCTCCTGCGGAACGTCAAGTAATGCATTCCTAGTTGCCCAATTGCCAAGAATACGATAAGTATTTTCATCAAGCATCATGCATTCTAAGGATCTGTCGCCCACATACCAAGTACACCGGTCAATATAATCGCAGCGGGAGGGGAGCGAGGCTCTCGCACTGTGTAGGATTACGGACTGATCGGTCAACGGGTCGAACACCGATACCACGTTAGGCAAGACACACTCATATGGAGATCTGATCGTGAAGAAAGCCTTGATCACCGGCATTACCGGGCAAGATGGATCCTATCTCGCCGAATTTCTTCTGGCCAAGGGATATGAAGTCTACGGAATCATTCGCCGATCCAGCTCGTTCAACACCGGCCGGATCGATCCCATCTATGAAGACCCGCACGTACCTAACGCCCGACTCAAACTCGTCTACGGGGATTTAAATGATGCGAGTTCTCTCAATCACATCATCCGCACAATCCAGCCGGATGAAATCTACAATCTCGGAGCACAGAGCCACGTGCGAGTGAGCTTTGATATTCCCGAATATACCGGTGAAATTACCGGCCTGGGTGCCATTCGCCTCTTAGAGGCCATTCGTGAATCGGGACTGACACCGAAGTTTTACCAAGCCTCATCGAGCGAAATGTACGGTAAGGTGTTGGAAGTGCCGCAACGGGAAACCACCCCCTTTTATCCACGCAGTCCTTACGGCGCGGCCAAAGTCTATGCGTACTGGATCACGGTAAACTATCGAGAGGCATACAATCTGTTTGCTTGTAACGGTATTCTCTTCAATCACGAGTCGCCGCGTCGAGGCGAAACCTTCGTGACCCGCAAAATCACCCAAGCCGCCGCGCGCATCAAGCTGGGCATCCAGAAGGATCTTTTCCTCGGTAACCTTGATGCTAAGCGCGATTGGGGGTTTGCCGGCGACTATATCGAAGCCATGTGGATGATGCTGCAGGCCGACAAGCCGGACGACTATGTCGTGGCAACAGGGGAGACGCACACCGTCAAGGAGTTCCTCGAACTGACCTTCGACCGGCTCAAGCTGGACTGGAAGCAATATGTAAAGATTGATGCCAAGTACTATCGCCCAACCGAAGTCGACCTCCTGATCGGCGATCCTGCGAAAGCCCACAAAGAGCTTGGCTGGAAACCCAAGGTCGGCTTCCACGAGCTCGTCAATATGATGGTCGACGCCGACCTCGCAGCCGAAAAAGAAAAGTTGGATGGAACGAGGAAGAAGGGATAATCGATTAGCATGACTGCCTTTTGGACGGACAAACGCGTCGTCGTCACCGGTGGAGCGGGGTTTTTGGGCTCATTCGTCGTCGAACAACTGCATGCCAAAGGGTGCAAGAACCTCGTCATCCCGCGGAGCACAGATTACGACCTAGTCCAGATGGACGCCGTCAAACAACTCTACAGTGATGCAAGACCGGATCTCGTCATCCATCTGGCGGCGCGTGTCGGCGGCATCGGTGCCAACCAGGCCAATCCTGGCCGGTTCTTCTATGACAACTTGATGATGGGCACCCAGCTCATCGAAGTGGGACGCCAGACGGGACTCAAGAAATTCGTGGCGCTCGGCACCATCTGCGCCTATCCCAAGTTCGCTCCCATTCCCTTCAAAGAAGACGACATCTGGAACGGCTATCCCGAAGAAACGAATGCCCCCTACGGCCTTGCAAAAAAAATGATGCTTGCGCAGTCCCAGGCCTACCGCCAACAGTATGGTTTTAATTCCATCGTCTTGTTTCCGGTCAACCTCTATGGACCACGCGATAATTTTGACCTGAAGACCTCCCATGTGATCCCGGCGCTTATCCGGAAATTTGCCGAAGCCAAAGAGTCAGAAAAAGACTACGTCGAACTATGGGGCGATGGATCACCGAGCCGGGAATTCCTCTATGTCGAAGATGCGGCAGAAGGCATTCTCCTTGCCGCTGAACAATACAACGACAGCCTGCCCGTCAATCTGGGAACAGGGGAGGAAGTCGCCATTCGTGATCTGGCGGAACTCATCGCCAAAGAGGTCGGCTTTGCCGGTCCCATCAAATGGGACACCACCAAACCAAACGGCCAGCCACGCCGCTGCCTCGACGTCACCCGCGCTAAAGAACTCTTTGGATTCCAGGCGCGCCATCGGCTGCGTGAAGGGCTCAAGAAGACCGTCCAATGGTTCCAAGACAACCGCAGTACACTGCGTGAAGTGCAGTTCTGACAGCTGAGATCGAAGTCTGAGCAGACAGCAGTCATCCGAATTGCTGTCAGCCTCAACCTTCAACTCTATTCCGTTTTGTACAGCCTGACATTCATCAGTACAGGCCCCTATTAGCTAAAGATCCTAACTCGTTGACCATGCAGAGGCTCATTGGAGAGCCATGTGGTCTGAGTCTTGCTCAACCAACAGGGATTGCTGAATAGGGCCGGATTGTGGCGTGGCAGACGAAACAAACTAGGCAATTGAGTAGGAGAGACAGGAACGAAGATGATCCTCTCAACTGAAAAACCAAGTATTAATGAAAGCAGTATTCCAACCAGGACTAGGTCTTCTGCGGAACACGAAGTACTGAAAACAGATCACTTCCTATTGCCCATTACGACCAAATCAGCTAAGTAGTTCATCGGTAGCGCAAACATTCCGCCACACTTGGCGAAGCATTCATCTTCTGGTTCGCCACTGATACCAGGGTAAGCTTGCGAAGAATTGCTCATCCGCTTCGCAAGCAGATAGTAAAACAGCAGTATGAATCGCAAAAATACCAGTAAAACTAACGCCTATAGACGAACAACTACCCTGACAACTAGACAGAGACGCAACATTTACCTACCAAAACACCAATCTCATGCATGGGAATGGCGATTGATGCGTAGAGGTTTCTTCTCCTCTACGCATCTACCTGACAGGACCCTATTAACGATTCTCCACAACATCCCACTAAAATAACATCATGGATGGCTCGTAGCAGGAGTCGAGCAAAATCATTTGATATAAAAAGAGGAAATTTTATGAGCCGGCGGCAAGTGGTCTCGATAATAATGTTTTCATACTTCACAATATTCAGTGCAAGTATTGGTGCATCAGAAATTCATAAATACGAAGAGAGCACGGCAAGACTAATTGCCCCTGAGCGAGGATTTTACAAGTACTTTCACCAGAATGAGTACGGCTTTCCAGAGTACATTGATCTTGTCCATAATCGTGACTTTACCTGGGTACGAAAGAGCGGTTTCAGTCTCGTAGCAGCTCGTATTTCTCTAGAGAAATATCGCTATAGCGACATTTCGGAAGAGTTTCTCAAGCAACTCGACGAAGGATTCAGAGCGATTAGGGCTGGAGGCGTCAAAGTAGTTCTTCGCTTTAACTATAATAATGGAAATACGCCTGGAGCGGACACCAGTCTGCCATGGATGCTACGGCATATCATGCAGCTCCGCGGCGTTCTTAATGCCAATGCTGATGTTATTGCCGTTGTCCAGGCAGGATTCATAGGAGCATGGGGAGAGTGGCACTCGTCAACACACGGTTTAGATAATAGTGAAGCTCGCAGAGCTGTACTAGAAGCACTACTGGATTCCCTGCCGAGGGAGCGCAGCGTTCAACTGCGTACACCTCAATACAAGGAAAACATTTACGGACCACCGCTTCTCGAAGCCAAGGCATACACCAATAGCCACACATCCCGAACAGGCCACCACAATGATTGTATTTTTGCGAGCGAGAACGACTTAACCTATCCACTAGGCAAGATTGCGTACTACACGGAGTACGTTGCTCAAGATAGCCTCTTTGTTCCAATGGGAGGGGAAACTTGCAAGAAATACCCCCCGCGTACCAACTGCGCCGTCGCACAATCTGTACTAAAACAACTCCACTACAGCTATCTCAATAACAACTATTTGCAGGAAGTAATCGACAACTGGCGGTCTGAGGGTTGTTACGAAGAAATCGATACTCATTTAGGGTATCGATTAGTTGTTCGTGAGGCCATATTTGATAAGACTACAAAAGTAGGGTCGGTTCTTAATATAGAGGCCTTGCTAGAAAATACTGGTTGGGCTCCACCTTTTAATCCCAGAAGGGTCATTGTAACCCTAGAATCCCTCAATGGCGTACTAGTGAAATCCGAATTAACACCAGACGCCCGGAGACTGCAGCCCGGGAAAACAACAAAACTCGGAGCGACAATTCGCCTGCCCCAAGACATGAAAAGCGGAGAATACACTATTTATCTTTCAGCCCCTGATTCAGACCCCAAGCTCCACAACCGCTACGAATACGCAATCCCATTCGCCAATATAGATTACCAGCTAACGGAAGCGCGCCTCCCTCTAGGGCAAGTGACAATCGTTGGCCGGTAGTTAGGACATATTTTTTCGATTGCGTACTTAATTAGTAAAATATGACAAGCACGACTACCCCTAAATCATCCAGCATATCTGAGGGGAGGAACAAATAACGCACGGACTAAAAGACACACTCTTGATCGCTATTGGTTCAACGACCGGGCAGTTGATGGTTGTTGTCAGCATGCCATTTATTACTCGGCTATACGGGCCTGGCGAGATGGGCTTGTACGCCGTATTTACTGCGTCGGTTGGCTTATTTGCGACCGTGGTTGCATTCCACTATGAGCTGGCAATCCCACTTTCCAAATGTGATCTGCACGCACGGTTGCTGACAAAACTAGCACTTCTAGTTGCCTTCGTCGTGGGGCTTCTGTTGTTAGGTGTCGTTATCGCCACTGGTGACTCAGCGCTTAAGTTGCTAGGCACGCCGGAACTGACATCCATTGAATGGCTTCTCCCAATAAGCCTGTTCGCAACAAGTTTAGTCACAGTTCTAACGTATCGCGCTATAAGGTTTAAAACGTTTCGGTTAACTGCCGCAGGAAAGGCACTACAAGGAGTTGTTCAATCTGGGGCGCAGATAGGTTACGGGCTTTTAGGATTCGGCGCGAGCGGTCTGATCTACGGGACAATCATGGGACAATGCATCGCAATATACATATTGGGACAAAGCGGGTTTTGGCAGGAGATCACACGTGGATGGTCATCTCACAAATCGAAATTCATTGTGCTTGCAGGAAGGCACAAGAACTTTCCGATGGTAAGCACCCCATCAAGCTTCATAAATGCGGCCGTGGCACAGCTACCAACTATTGCGCTCGCAGCCTGGTTCGACATACGAGTTGTTGGGCTCTATGCCCTCGGGATTCGCATTCTCCAGGTGCCAATGAGATTCATAGGTGACTCCCTATCCCAAGTATTTTTCAGCATGGCAGCTGAAGCCCATCGTAACGGTTCCCTTGAAAACGTCGTCACAAAGACATGGCGAGTCCAGACGACTTTCGCACTGCACTCGTTCGTGCCTTTGGCGATAATTGCACCAGAACTGTTTGGTACGGTATTTGGTCAAGAATGGCGTGAAGCAGGAGTGTACACCCAGTTAATCATGCCGTGGATCATGGTGTCATTTATCTCAACATCATTATCCATATTAGTAACCGTGTTACAAAAACAAAAGCAGGAATTTCTTTTTCAGCTTGTTTACCTAAGCGTCCTCCCTGGCGCACTGTGGCTGGGTCGTGCAGGGGCAAGTGAGCACCTGGCTATAGGGTCTCTTGGCATAGCAGCATCAATACTACTGACGTGCAAGATCATTTGGCTATTGCATATTGCCGGCGTAAACCTAGCCCCTCAAGCCCTATGGCTATCGCGAGAAGTACTGTATGTAACATCCGTCGCGGTTGTGCTTCTGATTGTGAAAACCCTGGCTGGCTCAGAACTGTTTACGGTCCTCGCTGCCGCCACATTAGTGCTGGCTACTCACAGCGTCAATTACCTGTTGAGGAAAACATATGTATTCTGAATCCGCCTCCACAAAAACATCAACAAGAGTTGTTTATGTCGTTTTCGAACCCAGTGGAGGGATGCGGCACTATGCTGAGTCTCTATCTTCAGCAATGTCTACCATTGCTGATTGCAGAGTTGTGGAACCGGGGGGCCTAGAAGGATTTCGTATTTCAGATGATAGATTCATGACGAAAATCATAAAGAAATACAACCCGCTCTACTACCGCCGATTGGCAGACACGATAATCAGACAGTTCGAACCTCAACTTGTTCACATAACTAGCTCATCTATTGGATTGATGCCCTTCATTGCGCGCCTGCGGCAACAGAACATTCAGGTGGTATACACAATACACGATCCAGATCCGCACGAGCGTAAGAAGAGGCTATGGGATATGTTGGTCGAGCGATATCAATACACTCTTCAAATGCCAAGAATATTATCCAATTGCTCTGCGAGCCATGTTCATACAGAAGGCCATGTCAATACACTGCGCATGAAATATGGCAACCAGCGAACGGATAAAGCCTATATCGTTCAACATGGCGGCGGGGCGACGACAGCGATACTGTCTGGCACAGATATACCCAAAGAACTGCAAGAGGAAAGCGACCTTTTTACATTTTTATTCTTCGGTAGAATAGAGCCTTACAAAGGACTCTCCATACTCTTATCCGCCTTTGACAAATTAGTCGAAAGTAATTTTTGCGGCCGACTCGTTATCGCCGGGGCCGGGGCCATCAAAGAGGACATTCGACTTCCATCTGGCCAATGCATACTGATCAATCGTTTTATTAAAGATACTGAAATCAGGTCGATATTGGAGCGCGCTAGCGTGGTAGTTCTCCCTTATGTGTCGGCAACGCAATCAGGGGTAATACCTCTCGCATATGAGTTTTCACGACCTGTAATTTGCTCAGATATTGGAGGGTTGCCAGAGATGGTGATTGCAGGGCAGACAGGGTTGATGGTTCCACCTGGTGATGTAGACGCTTTAGCAAACGCCATGAGATCGTTGGCAGAGGATCAAGACGTGACACGAAAGATGGGCGAGAAAGCAAGAGCCCACATGACGCAACACTTTTCATGGAAGACTGTCGCCCACCAACATCGCGCGAAGTACGCAACCCTGCTGACAGGGATAGAAGCTCAGAGAAGTACGGATTGGGATACTCAACGCAATGCAGATTGAATTCTTTATCGCGATTGCGAATCTGCTCTTCTGCCTTCAGCGGCTTCTGTCGACGTTCAGATCAGGGCGGCTATCTGCTGTAGTGTGGGCACTAGCAGCGTATTTCTCTTTCTTTTTTATCTTTGTCCTTGTCGATGGACCTTTTAGCAAACACCGTGGATTTACGAACGATACACTTTTCGTCAAGCAGGAGACTATAGATTTTACTTGCTACTACATTGCTACATTCCATCTGATATTTGCATTCACTGAATGGGCGGTATGGAAGCTGCTTGGCATTCCAGCCAGTCGGGTTACTTGGGAACTACCAAGATCCCAAAAGCATCTTTCATCAACCCTCGGTGTATTGCTCGCCTTTTTGTGTATTGGCGGGTCATGGTATTGGTGGAAGATGCAGGGGCTTGGTTATCAAGACTATGTTGAAGGCACAGGATCAAATTGGCCACAAGTATTTTTGTGGGCATCCTCTCCGTTTATCACAATTTCTATGATGCAACGCCGCTACTGGGCCGGAGCCTTGGCAGGGATCCCGTTTATTTTATTCGCCATCATGTTGAATGTCAGATCGTTTGCACTGCTATCCCTAGTCCCAGCAGTGATTATTGGCCTATTCCACATGTGGCAGGAGTCAGGTACGAATGGATATCTGGTTTCACGGCTCATCAAAGCAAGTTTTTTGCTATTAGGCCTGTTTCTGCTAAGCGCGGCAATCATGCAACAAAAAGGCGCGCATATTGGCTTACCGGATTCGGATATGGCTTATGGTGTGCCTATTATCGTCGAGGCCGTGCAGCAAGCCAAGCACTACACTGAGTTTAACAGCTTAGAGATCTATGGCCTGAACCTCATAAATCCATTTCTAAAGCTATTCGGCCTTGAGCGGCCTCATCTCATCGATACCCCGGTATACATGGCCTCATTGATAGACGGAGTTCCAAAAGATTGGCCTGTCTATTTCCACTATCCGACACTTTGGTACTCTGATGCATATATTTCCTTCGGCATCGCAGGGCTTGTGCTTGCAACCTTGTGGGCACTAATCCTGACGGGCTGGGAAGCCTTCATGTTGCGATATCCGACCATGATTGCATTGATGCTTCCTTATTATGTCTGGCATGCTTATATGTTGGTTCGAGGAGCGCCTGGGATCGCAAGTGTCCCATTTTCTTATGCATTCTATGTTTCGGCACTCGTCTTCTTGCTGTCTGGAGGGCGGCGTATCTGGGCAACCCCGCCAACTAGGGCTGCACAAAATTCACGGTTTTCCGAAACATTACAAAGCACTCCTTGATTCTTATTCCCACATACTATCTTCCCTGCTAGCTGTATGTTTTGACAGAGAATTTAATATGAGTTGAACATGAATGCACGAAGCACACACATGAGTAGCATTGCTCGTAGCGAGAGTGAGTCTTGTTTTGAAGATGCCGCAAGCATGAATACTTCTACATCATGCCGTCCAGGGAAGGTTGTGCATGTAATTGGTGCTCTAGCTGCGGGTGGGGCGGAGCGGTTCGTATCAGAACTAGTCCCGCACTTCATAAAGTGCGGCATTGACGTAGCTCTCATTATTCTGAGCAATAGAGTGGATGCCGTTGGCAGTCAGATGCTTCTTGATCTAAAGCGAGCGGGGATTAAACTGCATACTGGCCCGACAGTCAAAGTAGGAGCTAGAACAGTTCTTTGGTACATCCATAAATTATTTGAGCAAAAACCTAGCATCGTTCATTTGCATACCCCCAACACAGAGCTCGCACACTATTTAGCAACCCGCTTCTATAGGTACCCTCATAGAATCTACAGAACCCTACATAGTGTGAAACCACCGGATGCTCTTGCTATGAGGCTGGCTATACGAGCAAATAAAGCTGCTATCTCGATTGCTTGCGGCGAAGCAGTCTATCAAGCCCATCGGAAGGTCATGAGTGACAGGATCATAACAGTCGAAAATGGTGTGCGCTTTAACTGGCCGATTAGAACAGATGAGATCAGCTCAGCAGCGAAATTAAAGCATGGTTTTAAGAATAACCAATTTCACTTCCTAATTGTTGGAAGAATGAACCACTGGAACCGCCAGAACTCGATTAAGGGTCACGACACTCTGATAGATGCATGGAAACGAGGAAAGCTCGGAGAGAGAGATTGCATACTTCATATAGTGGGTGATGGCGATCTTCGTCAAAAGCTTACAACATTGGCGGAAGGCGACAACAGCATTATCTTTCACGGAATCCAGAGCAACGTCCATGAATGGTTATTAGCCGCAGACTGCTTTGTAATGCCAAGTCGCTATGAAGGCTTGCCTATTGCAGGCATAGAAGCGGCGGGGACAGGGCTTCCGTGTGTCTTCTCCGATATCGCGCCACTTCGAGAACTAAAAGTACCCCAAGTACTGTGGGTGCCGGTCGGAGATCCTGAGGCTTTGTCACATGCACTGAGTTGGGTGGCAATGGAGCGGCCTAGTGTGGACACAGCCGAGGTAAACCAATTTCGGAAACGATTTGACATTAAAGATGTTGCACAGAGGTACGCTGAATTGTACTTGCGTTAGGCGCGCATCTTGCCACACGATTTTCCTGAACACTAATTTGCGGAAGGCGATTTCTCTCTAAAGAGAAGGTGACCGATGTTTAAAGTGTAGCTGTAGGAACATAAGGATATACAAATAACAAAAGTGAACAGCTGCATTGTTCAAAGACTGGACAGCGCTTGCCCCTGAAGGTAACTGACAATACTGAACTGCTACATCCTAAGTCAAATTCATGAGTATGATTCAATATTTTCACCTTAGGCAATATATTTATCGCCCATCGCTAACTATTACGGCATACTCTTTCGTCTATTCGGAATCGCCAAAGGGCTGATTGAATGGTTTCTATTAGACACTTTCAATTGGCTTGTATTTCAGTATGACACCCGAAGACTGCCGACAGGATGAGAAATTAGAGAGAGCCTGCCTGGATGAAAACAATTATGGTCTTGAAGACCAGAACATTTGGTTGCACGTGGAATTAAATAGGCACAAATCAACAGGCCTGACCCTTGGCATCGATGCTTCCAACATTCGAACAGGGGGTGGAGTAACTCACTTGGAAGAGGTCCTACGGGCTGCGAGCCCATCCGCACAAGGCTTTGCCAAGGTGATAGTTTGGGCTTCACAGGCGACCCTAGCTCGTATTGAAGATCGCCCCTGGCTGACGAAGCGTTCGAGCCCTGTATTGGAAGGCCACTACCTTCGCCGTGCGCTCTGGCAACACAATTGCTTAGGAGTATTCGCGAGGACAGAAGGCTGCAACCTTCTGTTCGCACCTGGCGGTTCATTCGCCACCGATTTCCGGCCAGTGGTAACTATGAGCCGAAATCTCCTGCCTTTTGAATGGAAGGAGTTGAGACGATACGGTTGGAATTTACACACCTTGAAGTTCCTCCTTTTACGATGGATACAGGGCCGCTCGTTTAGAAAGGCCAATGGAGTGATTTTTCTCACGGCGTATGCTCGTAATGCAGTCTTGGAAGTAACCGGTACATTGCAAGGCGAATGCATGATTATCCCGCACGGGATCAACCCCAGGTTTACGAAGCCTCCACGAACACAACGCCTTTTCACTGATTTCACAAAAGCTCAACCCTGCCGCGTGCTGTATGTTTCCATTGTTGATATGTACAAGCACCAATGGCAGGTTGCCGAGGCTGTTGCGAAACTTCGATCAGAAGATATACCGATTGTTTTGGAGTTGGTTGGGCCCCCTGCTGGGGGCATGAATCAGCTGAAAGAAACATTACATCGCGTAGATCCCAAAGAGACATTTATCACCTATCGCGGTGCAGTTCCTTACGAAAAGCTTGACGCAATTTATGCCTCCGCAGATATCGGTATATTTGCATCCAGCTGTGAGAACATGCCCAATATTCTGCTGGAAGGGATGGGAGCAGGCCTGCCGATGGCCTGCTCCCGTATGGGCCCTATGCCGGAAATTTTAGGCGATGCTGGGATTTATTTTGATCCGGAAGATGCTCATAGCATTGCTCGAGCCCTTCGTGAATTGATTGAATCGCCTATGTTACGGGCAGAGCTCGCGCAGGCAGGATTTAATCGTGCACGAACCTTTTCATGGACCCGGTGTGCGAATGAAACGTTTGGATTTCTGGCAAGAATTGCTCATGAAGCATCTACGGGGAGGGGAGGTAACTTGTGAAAGTATTAGTTATCGGGGCGTCTGGCATGCTTGGCAATGCAGTGCTTCGCCTCTTTGCAGAAAGTCCTGAGCACCAGGCTTATGGTTCTGTCCGCTCCAACGGTGCGTTACGATTTCTACCAAGCCACTTGCATCCAAATGTCATTGTGGATGTAGATGTGGAAAATGCAGACAATCTGACGCGTCTATTCGCCATTGTTCAACCAGATATGGTCATCAACTGCGTCGGCTTGGTCAAGCAGTTGGCTGAAGCAAACGACCCACTATCAGCCATTCTCATCAATGCACTTTTCCCGCACCGCCTGGCACAGCTCTGTGAAGTGGCCGGGGCACGCTTGGTACACCTGAGCACCGACTGTATTTTTTCAGGGACCAAAGGCATGTACACTGAAACCGACGCTTCCGATGCCAAAGACCTCTACGGTCGCAGTAAATTCCTGGGTGAAGTCAACTACCCACATGCCATTACGTTGCGCACCTCCATCATTGGCCACGAATTGAACGGGGCGCACAGCCTTGTGGGATGGTTTTTGTCGCAAGAGGGTACCGTCAAGGGTTTTAAGAGGGCAATTTTCTCAGGCCTACCCACCGTGGAAATAGCCCGGCTCATACGCGACCATGTTATCCCTCACCCTGAGCTTCATGGGTTGTACCACGTGTCGGCAAAGCCAATTAGCAAGTTTGAATTACTTACCATAGTAGCAACGCAGTATGGAAAATCCATTGGCATTGTGCCAGATGAGACGTTTGTGCTTGATCGTTCGTTGGATTCAACACGCTTTCGAGCTGCGACGGGCTTTGATCCTGCACCTTGGCCTGAGTTGATTCGTCTCATGCATGCTTTCAGTTAATACTCTCAAGAGGGACTGATGATGTTCAAAGATAAGACCTTGTTGATCACTGGGGGGACCGGCTCATTTGGCAATGCAGTCCTCCGGCATTTCTTACCCGCTGACTTTTCCGAGATTCGCATTTTTAGCCGCGATGAGAAGAAACAGGAAGACATGCGTATCGCCTTAAAAACCGACAAGGTCAAATTTTACATCGGCGATGTACGCGATTACCACAGTGTGCATGACGCCCTGCGAGGCGTGGACTACGTGTTTCATGCGGCTGCCCTCAAACAGGTCCCTTCATGTGAGTTCTACCCGATGGAAGCGGTACGCACGAATGTGCTGGGCACTGAAAATGTCATCCGGGCTGCCATTGCCCATAAGGTGAAACGCTGCGTAGTGCTGAGTACGGATAAGGCTGTGTATCCAATTAACGCCATGGGTATTTCCAAAGCCATGATGGAAAAGGTAATGGTAGCCCAATCACGTTTATGTGACCCAGGGGAAACCGTGCTCTGTGCGACCCGCTATGGGAACGTAATGGCGTCTCGCGGATCGGTGATCCCGCTTTTCCTAAGCCAGTTGCAAGCAGGAAAACCGCTCACCCTTACGGACCCCAACATGACTCGCTTCTTGATGTCTCTCGATGAATCAGTACACCTGGTACTCTATGCGTTTGAGAATGCCCGTCCGGGAGACATTTTCGTGCATAAAGCTCCTGCATCGACAATGGGCGATTTAGCGCAAGGAATGAAAGAAATACTAAGCAAAGCCAATCAGGTCCAGGTGATTGGCACCCGACATGGCGAAAAGCTGTATGAGTCACTGGTGTCGCGTGAAGAAATGGCTAGGGCTGATGATTTAGGCGGCTACTACCGCATACCCGCTGACTCACGTGACTTGAACTACAATAAGTATTTCGTAGAAGGCAAAGTTGAGATTTCTAACTTCGACGACTACACCTCCCACAACACCCTTCGGTTGGACGTTGAAGGCGTAAAACGTACATTGATGAAGCTCGACATCATTCGCGAGGCACTCAATGCGTAAGCTCAAAGTTATGACCATTGTCGGCACACGGCCGGAGATCATTCGGCTGTCCCGTGTGGTGGCAGAGCTGGATACACATTGCCATCATGTGTTCGTTCACACGGGCCAAAATTACGACTATGAGTTGAACGGTGTCTTTTTCTCAGATCTGGGAATCCGCAAGCCGGACATATTTTTGGAAGCAGCGGGAGCCACGGCAGCCGACACCATTGGTCAGGTCATTATGGCTGCAGACAAGGCTTTGGAGGAGCATCGGCCTGAGGCCGTCTTGTTGCTGGGAGACACCAACAGCTGTTTGGCTGCAATAGCGGCCAAGCGCCGTAAAATCCCTATCTTCCATATGGAAGCAGGCAACCGTTGTTTTGATTTCCGGGTGCCAGAAGAAATCAACCGACGCATTGTGGACCACACATCAGACATCAATCTCACCTATAGTGAGATCGCGCGCGACCATCTGCTGCGCGAAGGACTGCCACCGGATCAAGTTATCAAGACGGGTAGTCCGATGCGTGAAGTTCTAGAATACTACATGCCGAGAATTACTGCTTCCGACATCCTCACTCGATTAGGCTTACAGGAAAGAAGCTACTTTATAGTAAGTTCGCATCGTGAAGAGAATGTAGATGTTCCAGAAAATTTACAGCGCTTTTTCACAATTGTGAATGGTCTAGCAGAACAGTACAAGAACCCGGTAATTGTTTCTACCCACCCACGGACACGTAAACGGGTAGACGCGTTAGACCTGACGGCACACCCCTTGGTGCAGTTTTTGAAGCCCTTCGGATTTCTAGATTACATCAAGCTGCAGACACAAGCCCGTTGCGTGCTTTCAGACAGTGGAAGCATCACCGAAGAATCTTCGATTTTAAACTTTCCCGCGCTCAACCTTCGTGAATTACATGAGCGCCCTGAAGGGTTTGAAGAAGCGGCCGTCATGCTTGTAGGCTTGAGCCTGGAACGTGTTCTGCAAGGCTTGAGCATTCTTGAAACTCAACCTCGTGGATCTGAGCGTGCCCTTCGAATGGTGAATGACTACACTCCCTCCAATGTGTCGATCAAAGTCCTGCGCATTATCCAAAGCTACACGGATTTTGTTAATCGCAAAGTCTGGCACAAGTCAGAAACCGTCTGAAGCAGACTTATTCCATGCGTATTGCCATTGTCGCGGACGCTTATGCCCCCCTTCGGACCTCAGCAGCAATCCAGCTGCGGGACTTAGCTGCTGAATTTATTGCGCAAGGTCATCATCCGACTGTATTAATTCCTGTCCCTGGCCTCCAATCAACATGGGCTCTCGATAATATTGCAGGGGTAGAGGTCCTCAGAGTCAGGTCTCCTCGAACGAAAGACGTCGGCTATATTCGACGAACCTTGACCGAACTGTACATGCCGTTTGCCGTTTTGCGAGGGCTTCGCCAAAGCACACTTTCACAGGTTAGGTGGGATGGCGTGGTTTGGTATTCACCATCGATTTTTCATGGCCCGCTGGTTAGCGCCCTCAAACGTGCAAGTTCATGCCGAAGCTATTTGGTTCTCAGAGACATTTTCCCTGAATGGTCTGTCGATATGGGACTTATGGGGCGCGGGTTGCCCTATCGATTCTTCAAAACAATCGAGAACTATCAATATTCTGTTGCTGATGTGATTGGCGTCCAGACCCCGGGGAATCAGGCGTATTTTTCTAATTGGTCAGGCCGGTCCAAACGTCGAGTTGAAGTTCTGCAAAACTGGCTCGCGGAAGCGCCCGATACCGGGTGCAGTATTTCGGTTCGTGACACCCCGCTGGCTGGTCGAACAATCTTTGTTTATGCCGGCAATATGGGCGTAGCGCAAGGGATGGGGATTTTGCTGGATCTTGCAGAGAGCTTAGAGAATAGAAAAGATATTGGTTTCGTATTCGTCGGTCGGGGGAGCGACTCCCAGCGTCTGCGCAATGATGCATCAGCGCGTGGGCTGGATAACGTGCTCTTCTTTGATGAGATCGCCTCCAATGAAATTCCCGGACTTTACGCACAATGCCACGTCGGCTTAGTAGCATTGGATCCGCGACACAAAACGCACAACATCCCAGGAAAGTTTGTATCGTACATGCAGTGCGGCCTACCGGTGCTGGCCAGCATCAACCCGGGCAATGATCTGGCTGCGCTGATCAAGCAGGGAAAGGTTGGTCGAGTCAGCACCGATACCGATGTTGAGTCGCTTGGATCGATGGCTCAGGCTCTGGTAACCGATATTACCCTGGATGAAAACTTCAAGAATCGATGCAAAACCCTAGCAGCGAGACTATTCTCACCTGAGGTTGCTGTAAAGCAGATCGTTGCGGCACTACAGGCATAAATATCGAGCGATTCTCGACAGGCTTTTCCAGATCACAGACAGGCGAAGCCACACGCTCTAATCATCCTCCAGGCATCACCGCAATATTCAGAAGAATTGAAACAACAATACACGTATTTCATTAGAATAAATTTTCCTTGCATAGAAAAGTAGATTGTCATAAGGTTCCTAACGAACGTCGTGAAGTGAGCTGTTTGATCCCCCACTAAGGGTTTTCGGCTTCTTCGTTCGGCAGAGAAAACTTACATCGCTAGCCTCTCTCCTCAGTGCCTCCAACAGGGCATCGGCGGAGAGGCCGTTTCAGATGGAAAGAATGAGTATTTCAGTACAACACCACAAGGAGAACATCATGAGACAGTCCAAGAGTTTGTCAATGCTGGCGATCATTGGAGCCTCCCTGCTTACGTTTGCGTTGCCCAGCGCACCAGTATCCGCCGCGCTTATGCAGTTTTCATTTCAAGGCGACATTGATACAGTTACCGGGCAATTGAAGCCACCACTTACTACTGCACAGAAACTTTCCGGTTCCTTTACGATTGAATCGACGACTTCCGGCACATCGGCGGGTCCCAATACCACCCAATACCTCAACATCTTTAAGAGCCTGACCCTCTCTTTAGGCCCAATCGGAGGACCGGCGATTATGACCGCATCGCTCGGATCAACGGATAATTCGCTTTTCATAAAAACAAGCGGCTCTAATACGACGTATTCGGCACTCGGCCCCTTGACCGGAACGTCTGTGAACGGCCGTTCTCCTATTAGCTTTCAGTTTGATGGGAAGGCGAGCGCACCGCCAAGCATCGGAAATCTCTTATCCAGCAACAGTTGGCGTATCCTTTTCAGTGGCAATGGCAATCAAATGGTTGCGGGGAAATTCACTGCCCTCACCGCCGTTCCTTTGCCGGCAGCGGTCGTTCTGTTCGGAGCCGGACTGGTAGCCTTGGCTGGCCTTGGAGCAGGGAGCTGGCGGCAACGAAGGAACAGTATCGCTGCTTAGCCCATATCAGGATAGGTTTTATAGAGCAGCCGGCGCTTCTGCGTCGGCTGTTCCGTTTTTCTCCCTCTCACCGATCTGTGTACATTCTGTGCTGGTTGTGACCTGATTCAGAATTGAACCCTCCTCGTAGGCTTCTGCACACAACAGTTCCAAACAGTCTATTTTGACCCTCTGAATTTCCAATACGTTAGCTCAATCTGGTAATGGCCTGGCTCTTGCTGAACCCCTTGGCTGTGCGCATGTACCACCTCTACAAGGAGTCTAACGTGATGCAGAAGAACAAACCGTCGTCGATCAAAGGGCTTTTTCTGCCGGCGATCGCGCTGTGCTCCCTGTTCGTCACAGGGAACGTGGCTCAAGCGGCGTTGGTGAACTATTCCTTCACAGGGGGAGTCAGTAACATCAGCGGCGCGCTGCTCTCGCCCACGATGAACCTGACTTCGCATGTGACCGGATCGTTCCAATTCAATAATGCCACGGGTGGCGTAGGCGGCAATTATCCCGGCGCCGTGAAAGCCATGACTGTCACCATCGGTGGCTACAGCTCGTCATTCACCCCCGGGGCAAACGCAATCACCATTTCACAGAACACCAACCTGGGCGGCGGGTTGCTCGGAGATCGTTGGAATCTGGCGACTGCAGCCACGGGCCTGCCGACTAGTGGCTACACCCCATACAGCTTCGAACTGCTGCTGGATCGGGAAGGCGGCGGGTTGTTCAGCAATACCAATCTGCAAAATGCACCCAGCTTGAGCTCCCTCACAGGTACCAGATGGCGCCTCATCTTTCAGGATGCCGAGGGTAACCTGACGCAAGTGCGCGGTGCAATCAACAGTCTGACAGCGGTACCATTACCAGCCGCCGTGTTCCTGTTCGGAGCAGGGCTCATCTCGCTGGTCGGTCTCGGTGCAGGGGGCTTAAGAAACCTCCGCGGCACTCAGCAGGCCTAAGCTCACCGGCATGAGCATAGACATGGGCTTGGCGCCCCATCGCAGGGATACGCCAAGCCCTTTGTCTATCCAACGCTCGATCTTCCATAAATCGAAATACGGCAAATGATTGTATATCCTCCATGCCGATTGACGGTCACAATAGATCACGGATGGGGAACTACGTAGATGCCCTCTGAAATTCTAGTAAGAAGGTTGCCTTACAACAGTCAATCTGGTATCCAGATACATACCCTCTACGCGGTCACTCTGCTGTAGATCCATTACATCGGGCGCATCTTTATGAGCAGCAAGCTTTTACTAGGCTTCAGCGCAGTTCTCGCCACAGTTTCACTGGGCTATCTCTACTTTGAAAGCTTGGTGTTTCTGTTTAACCACTGGATCGGCAGCGATGACTATAGCCATGGCATGTTCGTCCCGTTTATCAGCCTCTTTCTGATCTGGCAATCACAGCACCGTATCGCTGCGGCAGGAATCACCAGCTCCTGGTGGGGCCTGACCATTGTTGTGACCGGTCTCTTACTATATCTGGTCGGAGAACTCGCCACTCTCTATGTGCTCCAACACCTCTCCCTCTGGATCGTTCTCGTAGGGCTGGTGATCGGCGCCATCGGCGTCAAGGCCAGCCGCACAATCGCCTTTCCGCTTTTCTATTTGCTGACCAGTATTCCGCTACCCACGTTCTTCTACGCCGGACTGTCGAGTCAACTACAGTTGTGGTCATCCGCGCTCGGGGTCGGCTGTCTGCAACTCGTGGGCGTGACGGCCTTCCGTGAAGGAAATGTGATCGACTTGGGTCCGGTGCAACTGCAAGTCGTGGAAGCCTGCAGCGGAATTCGCTATCTGCTCCCGCTGACCTCGTTGGCGTTGCTCTGCGCCTATCTGTTCAAGGACCGGATGTGGAAACGCATTACCCTGGTTCTCTCGTCGATCCCGATCTCGATCCTGGTAAACGGGTTTCGCATCGGCATGATCGGCGTTCTCGTCGAATGGTACGGGCAGGGAGCATCCGAAGGCTTCGCCCATCTCTTTGAAGGCTGGGTGCTGTTCATGGCAAGCCTCGGTCTGTTGATTCTGGAAATGTGGATCCTCGCCAGAATCGGATCGAATGATGGAACAGTATCCCTTCAAGACCGATTCTCCTGGATCGATCGCTCTCCGACATCTTCCTCAGCCTTCGCTTCCTCCTCCGTCTTAGCCTCGCGCGCGCTGCCATCCGCCTATCTCTTCAGCGTGGGGCTGTTGATTCCCGTGGCAGTGGCCTCCTCCTTCCTCAGCCAGAGGATAGAAGTTCCACCGGACCGGGCGTTGTTCGTCGATTTCCCCCTGCACATCGAAGAATGGACCGGCACATCCTTGTCGCTGGAGCAGCAGTATATCGATGCGCTGCGGTTCGACGACTACGCGCTGGTGGAATATCGCCACGACAGTAGCCAGCCCGTCACGTTCTATTCGGCCTACTACCGATCGCAGCGAAAAGGGCAATCGGCACATTCTCCGCAAAGTTGTCTCCCCGGCGGTGGATGGGAAATTTCCTCCCTCAAAAATTTGGATTTTGCTCCGGTGTCCGGCACGACTCACACGCTCCATGCCAACCGCGTCGTCATAGAAAAGGGGCATCAAAAACAAATCGTCCTGTACTGGTTTAAGCAACGGGAGCGCATTCTCACCAGCGAGTACCTGGTGAAATTCTACTTATTCTGGGATGCCCTCCTGCGCGCGAGAACCGACGGAGCCCTGGTGCGTATCGCCTCCCTTGTCGGGCCCGGCGAAACCGAAGAGATCGTTGACCAACGCATGCGGCAATTCGTATCAGCCATGCAGTCCGAATTGAACCGGTATGTGCCGGATTAAGAGATGATGGATAGAGATTCATGACAAGCGAACTATTTTTTAGCTTCATGACCTCACTGCTGATCTGCATGGCGCTCATTCCGCCCTTGCGGATCCTGGCGGACCGGTTCCATTTCATGGATCAGCCGGGCGAGCGCAAGGTCCATCAACATCCGGTCCCCAGAGTGGGGGGCATAGCCTTCGCACTAGGGGCCTGTGTCAGCATCGCCTGGTGGGCGCCGAAAAGCGTCACCACGCTGTCAGTGCTCCTGGGCGGATTGATCATCCTGGGCTTCGGCGTCTGGGACGATCGAGTGGACCTCGGCTATCGACCCAAATTGCTGGGACAAGTCCTTGCCGCCTTCGCGGTCATTCTCATCGGAGGCATCCGCTTCGAGAGTGTCCCGTTTTCCCTTGACGCTGAACTGCCCGTGTGGGTCAGTATCCCGGTCACCGTGCTCTTCCTCGTGGCCGTCTCAAACGCGGTGAACCTCACCGACGGCCTCGATGGACTGGCCGGGGGACTCTCCTTCCTCACACTCTGCGGTATCGCGTATCTTGCCCATCTTTCGAACGACTCGTTGGTACTCTTGCTGGCTGTTCCCTTCATGGGAGGCCTCCTGGGATTCCTGCGATACAATACCTATCCGGCCAGGATTTTCATGGGAGACGGCGGCAGTCAGCTGCTTGGTTTCATGATGGGAGTCCTGGCGATTCTCCTGACCGATTCGTCTAGAGGCCCCTTCAGCCCCGGACTATCGCTTTTTCTTCTGGGACTGCCGTTTCTGGACACCCTGGGCGTCTCAGCTCAACGTCTGGCTGAAGGACGATCGCCGTTCGTCGGAGACCGCACGCACATTCACCACAAACTCCTGGCCATGGGTCTACACCACTATGAAGCCGTCACGGCTATTTATGGCATTCAGGGTCTCATGGTGGCATCGGCCTATTTCCTGCGCTGGCAATCGGATGTCTTGATCATCCCACTCTACCTTGGCCTAGCCGGCATCGTCTTGGCCCTATTTATTGCTGCGGGCCGAGGCTTCTTTGCCAAGCCATCCCCCGAAAGCGCGCGGGTCCGGTCTGAGCAATGGCTCGAAGATGTCCTGAATCGTCACTGGCTCCATGATTTGCCCATTCGCTTTCTCGCGGTCGTCGTCCCTCTCTTTCTGATTACCACGGTATTTCTTCCGACCGAAGTTCCGCACGATATCGGCTACCTGTCGACGGGGCTATTCCTCATTGTCTTGCTCGGACTCGCATTTATTCCTCGACTGGCACCCTATTTTGTCCGCGGAGGACTCTATCTCGGCAGCACGTGCCTGCTCTATGTCAGTGATGCCTCCTGGTTAAACGCCGGATTTCCTATTCCCACGACCTACCATCTTTTGTTCGGGGCCATGGCGATCATGGTCTTGCTGACCATGCGATTCGACAGCCAAAGCCGTTTTCAAACGACCCCTCTTGACTACTTAATGATCTGCCTGGCTGTGATTGTCCCATTTCTTCCCGGGGTGCAAGCGAATGTGTCATCGCTCGGCTTCTTTGCGGCCAAGCTCATCGTGCTGTTTTTCTCGTTTGAGTTACTGCTCCATGCTTTTTCCGATCGAGTCAAGCAACTCGGACTGGTCTCACTCTGGGTGTTGTTCGGATTAGGGATCAAGATGTGGCTATGAGCGAGCAGGGGAGTGTGGGACGATTAAGAGGAGAGGACGACAAATTGCCGGGGTTGGAGATGAGACGGTTTTGGGATCAGCCCACTCTCTCACTTCAGACCTCACGCGTGTGAATCGCGCAATACAAAGGTAACACCATGAACTATAAACACCTCATCATCGTAAGTATGGCGGTCGTACTCGTCGCCTGCGGTGGGCCGGAAGAACGGAAAGCCAAGTATCTGACCAAGGCGCAGGATTACCTCACGGCCGGAAACTATCCGAAAGCGCGAGTGGCCCTGCGCAATGTGCTCAAGATTGATCCCAAAGACGCCAATGCGTACTTTCTGTTTGCACAGGTCGAGGAGAAGGAAAAGAACTGGCGCAATGCCGTGGGGCTCTATCAAGAAGTGGTCGAACTCGACCCCACCCACAGCGCCGCGTTGATCACCTTGGCGAAGTATTATTTGGAAGCCCGTCTGAGCGACCAAGTGCTCGCGACCGCCGATAAAGTCCTCGCGAGCGATCCCAGGAATCCACAGGCCGGTGCGCTGAAGATCGCGGTCCTGGCACTGGAGGGATCGCTACCGGAAGCCACGCTTAAAGCCGAAACCCTCGCCAAGGAATTTCCCACGGAGCCGGATGTCGCGATCCTGCTGGCTACGCTCTACGGGCAGCAACAGCGAACAGCAGATGCCGTTACCGCTCTTCGACAGGCGCTGGATGCCCACCCCAAGGACATGGATCTCCTCAATAATTTGAATTCGATCCTGCTCCAGACGAAAGATCTCGCCGGTGCGGAATCCGTCGCTCGTCGCATGATCGATGCCGAACCGACCGTGTTCGATCACCGCTTGAGACTGGCCCGGCTCTACGACGAACAGGGCACTCCCGACAGGGCAGAGACTGTCCTGCGCGAGGCGATTGCCCTCGCTCCACAGAGCGAAGAACGCCGGCTTCTGCTGGCCGATTTCCTTCAGACCCGAAAGAACTCGCACGCTGCGGAACAGGTGCTCCTCGAGGCAGTGAGCCACTTGTCCCATTCGACTAAACTTCGCTTCGGCCTGGCTGAATTCTATCTCAAGAACGGGCAGGAGCCTCAGGCACGCGAACAATATCAAACCTTGATCAAAGAACAGAAGGACAAGGCCGCCGGCTTGGACGCGACGGTTAAATTGGCGGAGCTCGACCTCTATGCAGGGAAGCAGGCCGACGCGGCCAGGCAGATTCAGGAAGTCCTAAAGATTAACCCTCGATCAACTGAAGCATTGGTACTCTCCGGACGCATGGCCCTGGCAAAGCGCAACGGCAAAGACGCGGTCCAGGCCTTTCGAACCGTCTTGCATGACCAACCTGAATTGGCGACCGTCCATTTTCTACTCGGACAGGCCCATCAGGTGACCGGCGAAATCAACCTGGCGAAGGAGAGCTTCGAACGGGCTGTCGCCCTCTATCCGGGACAAGTGGATGCCCGCCGCTCATTGGCCGCGCTCGACACCCAGAGCGGCAAACCTCAGCAGGCTCGCGCCAGACTCGACGATCTCTTGAAGCAACGCCCGGACGACCTGGCTGCGCTCGACATGCTGATGAATCTCGATCTTGCGACAAACAATTGGGCCGACGCAGAACGCACGCTTGAACGACTTAGATCCGCCTCGAAAGATAGTCTAGTCGCGTTCATGGCAGAAGGCCGTCTACGAGAGGCACAGGGAAAGCTCGATCAGGCAGGCAGGGCCTATGAGCGGGCAACGGCCCTGGCCCCGAATGAGCCAGAGCCGCTTTTATCTCTCATCAAACTGGATATCGCACAAGGCCATACCGATCGGACCAGAGCCAGACTCGAAGCGCTGGTGGCGGCTCAACCGGATCATCTGTTCGGCCACGGGCTGCTGGGCGAAGTACTCGCCATGACCGGTCATCCGACGGAAGCCGACGGCCAATTCAAAGAGGCCACCAGGGTCAACCCCAAGTGGATCACTCCCTGGCTTGATTGGGGAACCCTCTGGCTCGCCCAAAAGCAGCCAGATCAAGCGGTGCAGGTTATCCAAGCCGGTCTCACGGCCAACCAGAACAGCGAAGAGTTATACATGCTGCTAGCCATAGCCCATACCGCCAATGGTCAAGTCGATCCAGCCATCGCGGCCTATGACGGGGCATTACGCTTGAACCCCCGCAATGTACTGGCAGCTAATAACCTGGCTGTCATGCTCGTTGACTCAAAAGGGGACCCACAGAGTTTACAGAAAGCCTTCTCGTTAAGCCGTGACTTTGAAAAAGACGCACCGCACCCGCTCTTTCTGGATACACTCGGTTGGGTGCGTCTCAAGATGGGGCAGCAGGAAGAGGCGTTGCGGATCATGAAGGATGCGGTCACAAAAGCTCCGGATGTTCCGACACTGAACTATCATCTTGGAATGGCCTATTTCCAGACGGGCAAAACATCTGAAGCGAGGGTCCACCTCGCCAAAGCGCTGAAGAGCACTGAATCATTCCAGGGAAGACAGGAAGCAGAACAGATTCTGTCTCAGACGAAAGGATAGAGGCCGACGCATGTTTGACCATCAGTTACTCTTGCCATGCCTGAGGCTGATTGCCGCAGTCGTGATCATCAGCATTGGATCGCTGTCGATTGAGTTACCCGCCATGGCAGCGCCACCGGTTGTACCCCAAGTCGACCCCGGCTATCGGCTTGGAGCGGAAGATGTCATGCTGATCTCGGTCTGGAAAGATGAGCAACTGACCCGCGAAGTCGTCGTCCGTCCCGACGGCATGTTTTCGTTTCCTCTCGTCGGGGATATCCAGGCCGAGGATCGGACCGTGGAGGACATTCGGACCGATCTCATCAAACGCCTGATCAAATACATCCCGAACCCGAATGTTTCTGTCGCGGTTATGAAAGTGTTGAGCTATAAAATCTATGTCGTCGGACGGGTGAACAAGCCAGGAGAATATCTGATCGGCCACTATACCGACGTGCTTCAAGCGTTGAGTCTGGCAGGAGGGCTGACGCCCTTTGCCGCGGAAAACGATATCAAGGTGATCCGGCGGGTGAGAGGACAGCAGCAGGTCTTCCCCGTGCGCTACGGAGACCTCCGCAAAGGACAGGATCTGGAACAGAACATTCTTCTCCAGCGCGGTGACACCGTGATGGTGCCGTAGACAATGCACTGGAGGCGAGTAGGTCAAGACTGCGGCGGATTTCAAATCTTCCGGCGAGGCCTTACCCGGGGCATCCTCTGGATCTGCCTCGTAGGAATTGGCATGGTATCCCAAAGTCACGCGGCTGAGTGGTCGATCGTTCCATCGCTCGGAGTGAAAGGCGTGTATAACGACAACCTCCTTCTCACTCCGTTACCGCACGATGCGACCTATGGGTATTGGATCTCGCCTGCGGCCGAATTTGCCGGAAAAACGGAGCGGCTGGAAGTGAGCGGAAAAGTGGCGGCCGATTTCGTCTCTTACTATGGGGGCGAGGAAACAAACTTTACCAACATCTTCCTGCCTCTTTCGGTACGCTACAAAACGGAAAAGGACCTCTTGGGATTTACCGGGGGCTTTACCCGTGATAACACCTTGATGAGCGAACTTCTAACGACCGGAATCGTAGTGCGGTTTACGCAACGGAACCAGTGGAATGCGAACCCCACATGGACCCATCGCCTCACGGAGAAGCTTTCCGTCCAATCATCTGTTCAATTTACGGACACCACCTATGAGGATGGCCGCCGACTCGGACTCGTTAACTACCAGCTTCTTGGCGGCTCCGGCGGGTTACTCTATCAATTGACTGAACAGGACCAGGTCCAAATAACAGGCAATTATACGAGCTTCTATACGACGGCCGCGTCCTCCGACTTCCGAGCCTCAATACCAGGCCTCATGCTGACCGTAGCCCATGTGTTCACGGAATCCCTTACGGGAACCGCGTTCGGCGGCCCCCGATTTATCAGTACAACCAATCAGGCGCCGGGAGGCGACATCAAAGCACATGAAACCATCTGGATCTATGGAGCGAGCCTCGCCAAGCAATTCGAGAGCGGGTCTCTCCAACTCAGCGCATCTCGCGATATCATTCCCAGCGGGTTTGGCTTGCTGATCCAGACAGATCGAGTTAGTCTCTCAGGTTCCTATAAGATTTCCGAGACCATCACAGGCTCTCTTGATGCCAATGGCTATATTACCTCCGGCGCCACGCACACCATCTCGGGAGGGACACTTGCCGAACAACGTTATGTCGGCATATCGCCCAAGCTGGCCTGGAAGTTTCTCGAGTGGTGGAAGCTGGAAGCCTTCTATACCTACGGCAGACGCGACGTCGATGGCTTTGCCACAACGGCGACCTCCAACGCCGCAATGCTGATGCTGACCTATTATCCACCGAAACTCGCACTATCAAACTGAGTGAACTAATTATGGGACCTCAACCTCACATGCCCTCAAGCGATTCACCTCACAGTCTCAAGGACTACGTCGCGATTTTTTCTCGGCGCAGAACGCTCATTCTGATGACCGGAGGGATCCTGCTGCTCGCCAGCCTTGCGGCAGCATTTCTCTGGCCGCCGACCTACAAGTCCATGGCCACGATTTTGATCGAAGAGCAGGAAATCCCGACCGACCTCGTTCGATCGACCATTACCAGCTATGCCGACCAGCGCATCGAGACCATCAAACAGCAGGTCATGAGCCGCACCACGCTGTGGAAAGTCGTTGAGCAATTCGACCTCTACCAAGACCTGCGCACGGCGAGTCCGGCCGAAGAGGTCGTCAAACGCTTTATCAAGGACATTCAAGTAGAAGTCATCAGCGCCGACGTCGTGGATAAGCGAACCCAACATGCCACCAAGGCCACCATTGCCTTCACCGTCGCCTATCAAAGCAAGTCTCCTGACCTGGCCCAAAAAGTAGCAAACGAGCTGACCAGTTTATTTCTGGGAGAGAACCTCAAGAGCCGCGAACGCCAAGCACAAGAAGCCACGTCATTCCTCCAGCAGGAAGCAGAGAATCTCGCCAAGCACATTGGGGAAATCGACGACAAGATTGCCGGCTTCAAACAGCGGGCGCAAGGCGCGCTGCCGGAACTGATGCCGCTGAATCAGCAGCTCATGAATCAGTCCGATCGGGAATTGATGGATGTGGACCAGCAGATCCGTACCCTTGAGGAACGCAAGAATTATCTGGAAGGGGAACTCGCCACAATCAAGCCGAACAGCCCGATGATTTCCGCCAGTGGTGAACGCATTCTTGACTCAGCCGATCGCCTTCGCTCCCTCCGCGCGGAGTATGCGGGAGCAACCGGCAACCTGGCACCAGACCACCCCGATATTGTGAAGATGAAGCAGGAGATTGAGGCGCTGGAAAAGGAGACCGGCCACCTTCCGGAGGTCGAAGAGGCGTCGAAGCAACTAGTCGATGCCAGAGCTAGCCTGGCAACTATCTCTGAACGGTTGGGGAGCGAACATCCTGATGTCGTAACCGCACGGCAGCGCATCGCCGCGCTTGAGAAAGAAGTGCGCACACTCAGAGCCGTACCGCTGCGCAAGAACCCGGCTCAACGGCCGGAAAACCCCGCGTACATCAATCTCCAGGCACAGCTAAACTCAGCCACCTCGACGCTGGACGCGCTTCGCAAAACGAAAACCGACGTGAAGCGACGAATCCAGTCCTATGCGACCAGGCTGGAAAAAACTCCGGAACTTGAGCCGGAGTATCTCGTCTTGATTCGGGACCGGGATACTTCCGGCCAAAAATATCAAGACATTCGCTCCAGACTATTGGAAGCCAAGGTGTCTGAAGGCTTGGAAGTCCAGCGCAAGGGCGAGCGGTTTTCTCTCATCGATCCGCCCAGCCTTCCGGAAAAACCGGACAAACCGAACCGGCTTGCGATTGTACTGCTCGGACTTATCCTGGCCGTCGGCGGTGGACTCGGATCGGGTGCCGCGGCAGAATCGTTGGACCATTCCATTCGCTCCCCTGAACAACTCGCACAACTGACTCATATGTTCCCGTTAGCCGTAGTGCCCTTCATGCCCAATGAGCAGGACCTCTCAAAAGCCGTCGCATACCGACGGCTCGTCAGAGGAGCCGGCGTCGGCGCAGTGGCGATGATCCTCGTCCTGCTGCATGCGTTCGTCATGCCGCTCGACGTGCTGTGGTTTGCAGCCCTGAGGCGATTTGGCATAGAGTAAGTCAGTGATGTCTCATAGGAGTTCTCATGGACCGATTTCGCACTGCGGTACAACTGTATAAAGACCAACAGAGCGGGTCTTCCAATAAAATTCATGGAGGGCGATCCGCCGGTCCGCAAGCGGTGCCGCCTCCGATTGTCTATACCAGGACAAAAACGCTGGACGTGCCCATTTCGGTTCTTCGCCAGCGGCGCGTCATGGCGGCGTATGACAAAGGGCCGTTCGTCGACGCATTCAAGATCCTTCGTACCCAGGTCATGCACCGGCTCCGTGAAAAGGGCTGGAACGTGCTCGGCATCACAAGCCCCGGAGACGGTGAGGGGAAAACGCTGACGGCCGTGAACCTGGCCGTCAGTCTGGCTATGGAATCCACGCAGACCGTCTTACTGGTCGATGCCAACCTGCGCAATCCCAGCATCCATGACGTCTTCGGATTGAAAGACTGTCCCGGTCTGGCCGATTATCTTCTCGATGACGTGCCCGTCGAAAATCTGTTAGTCCATCCTGGCATCGGCCGATTCGTGCTGCTTCCGGGAGGAAGGGCCATCCAAAATTCGACCGAAATCTTGACCTCGCCGAAGATGCTGGCGCTCGTCGAAGAATTCAAGCATCGCTATCCATCACGGATTGTGATCTTCGACTTGCCTCCGCTGTTACAGACCGCCGACGTGCTGGCCTTTTCTCCCTATACCGATGCGCTGCTGCTGGTGGTGGAGGAAGGGAAAACCTCCGCAGGAGATGTACAACGGGCCTTCTCGCTAGTGAAGGATTCACGCCCCGTTCTTGGCACCGTCCTCAACAAGGCCGGACAACTGGCGGCCACACCGGCTAGCATGAGAACACTCTTGGGGAACTGACCTATTATGTACGAAACGTTTTACAATCTTCGCGCCAAGCCCTTCGCGCTCCTGCCGGACAGCGACTTCCTCTATGCCGGCGCGATGCATCGAGCGGCCTATGGCCTGCTGGAGTACGGCATTCTCAGCCAAGCCCCGTTCATGGTCCTCTCCGGCGATCCCGGCATGGGTAAAACGTCGCTGCTACAAAAACTTATTGCTGAACATGGTCAAAAACATTCGATCGGGCTCATCACCAACGCGCGCTACGACATTGAGCACTTGTTACCCTGGATTCTGCTCTCCCTCGGCTTAAGCACCAAGCAACTCGATCCGGTCGAGGCCTATCACGTCTTCACGCAATTCCTGGCACAAGAATCGAAGCAACACCGCCGAGTCATTCTCATTGTCGATGAAGCGCAAAGTCTCGGCGTCGAGTTGCTCGAAGAGCTTCGCCTGCTCTCGAATTTGAACGACGGGAAGACACTCAAACTACAGATTATTCTGTCTGGCCAGCCCGATCTTCAGGCACTGCTCCAACGGATCGACATGACGCAGTTCGCTCAGCGCATCGTGGTCGACTATCATCTGGAGCCGCTCACCGAAACGGAAACGGGACATTGCATCCGCCACCGGCTGCAGGTTGCCGGCGGATCTCCCTCGCTGTTCACGAACAAGTCTTGCGCCCTGATCCATCGACTGACGAAGGGGAATCCCCGGCTCATCAATCAAGTCTGCGAAATCGCACTCACTTATGGGTTCGCCGAACAGGCAAGGGTCGTCACCTCTAAACTCGTCGCACAGGCGGCGTTGGACCGAAGCAAAGGCGGCATTCTTCCGCTCGCCGGACGTGAGGAACTGGCGATCCTGGCGGCCGCTCCCGAAGATACGACGGAGATCGATGCCGTTATTCCGCAGGCTCGGACTGTCCCTCAAAGCGCCCCTCAGACCGCAGCCGTCACGCGCGCGCGCTCGACAGAACAGAATTCCGAAGCGCTCTATCAAGACGGGCTGCGCATGAAAAACGAGAACCGTCTTGAGGAGGCCCTGGCCCTATTCGAAGAGGCGAGTAAAAGCCCCGCGTTGTGGTTGAAAGCACATGCGCAAATCGGTATTTGCTGCAGAACTATGGGCAATACGCGTGCCGCCATCCAGGCTTTCCGCGTCGCCCTGAACGATTCCTCTGCCTCACCCAAAGAAGTCCTTGATGTGCAATACCTGCTCGCCCGGGCCCTTCAATCCGCTCTCCAGAACAAGGAAGCCCTGACGGTGTATCGCCAACTCGCGCGCGCCCAACCGGATTACCGCGATGTCACTGGCCGAATCAAACAACTCGCCGCTTCCACTACCGGACGTACGAACGGTGGCCCTAAATCCGACACGTCCGACTCTTGGGTCAGCCAGGCATTTGACAGCCTCCACCGCTTGATCGGCACGCATCGCCCCTAAGCACCAAGCCGACCGTTTGAGGTTTGAGGCATCCCCCTCTGGACTCCAACTTTCAGCCTCTACCAACGTTCTCCCGCTCAAGCCTGTTTCCATTTCCGCCGATAGAGATAAGACACGAGTACATCTATGAGTCTTGAAATCATCCAAATCATTGAAGCCGATCAAGACCAGGCCCGGGCCATCGATCAAGTCCTCCGCAAAGCCTCGTTTCGCACCAATATCGCTTTTGACGGACAGACCGGCATACAGGATATCTGGAAGAACCGGCCCGCCTTAGTCGTGCTGGATCTCATGGTGCCGGGTATCGGCGGAAAAGATTTGTGTCGACGGCTGCGCGAAGACCCGCAAACCAAGTCCATGGGGATCATTCTGGTGACGGCGCTGACCTCGGAAGACGCTCGCGTGGCCGGGCTGGAAAGCGGAGCCGACGATATTCTGACAAAACCCTACAGCCCTCGTGAGCTGGTGGCTCGGGTGCACGCCGTGTTGCGGCGTCTCGCCGCCAGCATGCCGGAAAGTCTCGACGATCTCGACGATGATCTCGTACTCGACAGCACCCAATACGTCGCCACGTTCCGTGGGCGCCGGCTGGTCCTGACCAAACCAGAATGGCACACGCTCCTGCGTTTGGCCAAGACCACGGGAAAGGTGGTGCCGCGAGAAGAACTCCGCAGCCTGTTATGGGGCAACGATCCTCTCACTCACGATCGTGAACTTGATCAACTCGCAGCCTCACTCAATCAGAAATTTGCGGACCGGGACGGGGCTGAGCCCCTCATTGCCAAAGTCGCAGAAACCGGCTACCGGCTTCTGCGAAAAGAACGAGTCCTTCCCCTCAGCGCCTAGTTGCCACACGACACCCGCGGCATTCATTCACTCCACCTCACAAGTATGCTAGCGTACCTCTACACCAAGGAGATTCGCTGTATGGATTGTGTATTGATGCGCCATGGCATCGCTGTCGAGATAGGGGAATGGTCCGACCGTGACGAGACGCGCCCCTTGACCGATCAAGGCAGAAAGAAGGTACGCCAAGTGGCGAAGGGCCTCGCTGCCATGGAACTCGCGCCCACACACCTCTTCACGAGCCCTCTCACTAGGGCCAGGGAAACCGCCGCGATCATCAACACCGTGCTCTGTCCTTCTGTCACCATATCCGTGTGCAAGGCCTTGGAGCCAGGCTCCACGCCGCAATTTCTGACGGCTTTCGTTCGAACCCTCCCGGAACATTCCGTCATCCTCTGTGTGGGACACGAACCGTTGCTGGGGACAATGGCCGGCTACCTACTCAGCGGACAGGTGTCACGGAATTATCCGATGAAGAAGGCCGGAGTCGGCCTGATCCATCTGCCCGGACAGGCCAGGGCAGGGGAAGGACTGCTCCATTGGTGGTGCACTCCCACACAACTCCGCGCGTTGGGACAGGCCAGGAAGAACAAGAGTACATACAAAGAGTGATGAGAACAGGCGAGGTCACACCGGCTGCGGTACTTCGCTGAACTGCACGCGCCGACGAAAGACCTGTTCCAGTAGATCCGTCCGCTGCGAAGCCGACCACATCTCCATGGCCGCATCGCCGCTGACCGTGGCCATGATGGTCAAGGTCTGACCGATCTTCACATTGACCGTCTGCACCACGGAAAAGTGCGTCCGGTCCAAGGCATCGGCCACTCGCAAGAGAGCCGAGAGAATCCGTACGGTCCGTTTGAGCTTCAACGAGAGATCCGCATAGCCCTCATGCTTGGCTGCCGGCATGGACCGGCGATGATACCGGGCGATATTGGCGACCACCTCGATTTCTTCCGCCGTCAATCCGCCGATGTCGCTGTTCTTGATCAGATAGTAGGCATGTTTATGATGCTGCCGGGGATTGATCAGATAGCCGATATCGTGTAAGACCGCAGCATATTCCAACCAACTGCGCTCGACCTCACCGAGATGATGTAATCGCTTGGTTTGATCGAACAACCGCAGGGCCAGGCTGGCCACGTGCAGCGAGTGCACTTCCGGTGCATGGCAGCGTCGAGCCAATCCGATCACATTGCGCCGGCGCACGTCCGGAATCTCGCGCTCCGCATCAAGCCCGTCGCGATGCCGATCGATGAAATCGTAGATCACTCCTTCACGGATGGCTTTGTCGCATACCGTCATCTCGTCGGTCCCCGAGAGTTCCAACAGACGACGCAGAACGACCACCGCTGGAAACAACGTATCGACCCGTTTTGGATCAAGCCCGGGAATGCCCAAGCGCGCTTTGACAGATGACTTGCTGAGTTCGGCCTCGACCATGCGCAGGTCTTTCAACCGCACCTTTGCCAAGTTGAGCTGCGGCAACGGCCGGCCGGTCTGCTTCAGATGAACAATCTCCGCCACATTGCCGGCCATTCCTGAGGTGGCGACGACGGCATCGAACGGTTTCACGTTGAATGCATCCAGAGCCCCCTTCAACGCCCGCGAGACGGCTTCGTTCAACTGCATGACCATGGCTTCGGTGGGCGGAGTTTTTCTCACATATTGATCGGACAAACGAATCGCGCCGAGCTTCAGACTCTTGGCATGCTGTAATCCATCCCGCGTCCCGACAATGAGCTCGACGGATCCGCCACCCACATCGACCACCAGTGTCGGCTTATCAGACAAGGCCATGCTGTGTCGCACGCCGAGAAAAATCAGCCGGGCTTCTTCGATCCCGCTGATCACGCGGATCTTGATGCCGGTCTGCTCCTCGACCAGATCAACGAAATCGCCGCCGTTCTTGGCCTCCCGCACCGCACTGGTCGCAACCGCGGCAATCCGCTCAAATCCCTTATTCCTCGCCAAAGTCACCAGGGTCTTTAACACACCGACTCCGCGGCCGATGGCTTCGTCGGATAGTCGCTTCGCGGCGAAGGCCCCATTGCCCAGACGGGTCATGTCTTTGAATCGATCCAGAATCTTGTAACTAGCGTCGGGCAGTATTTCTGCCAGCACCATATGGATAGAGTTGGTTCCGATATCGATGACGGCGAGCTTAGCCATGGAAGAGGCCCCTGGACATAGGAGAGATTTGCAGGTTAGACGACAGGACCCTCTGCGCCATCACAGAAGGGATTGCGGGGAAACCAGACGGGAGAGCCAAATACCACGCCTGTGCGCTCCTATTCTTTCACCACAAAGTGGACACTGCGGTTTTTCTGCCAGCATTCCTGCTGATGCTCAAAACAGAGGGGACGATCCTTGCCGTAGCTGGTCGTGCGCAAATCCATGTCGAGTCCCAACTGCTTGAGATAGGAGCGCACTGCCGCCGCCCGCCGCTCGCCCAAGACCAAGTTATAGGCGGACGTCCCCATTTCATCGCCGCGTCCTTCGAGAAGAATCCGTGTGGTTCCCTCGTCCGCCAGTTTTTTCGCGTTGGCATCTAAAATCGGCAAGGCATCGAGCCGGAGCGTGGCCCGGTCAAAATCGAATAGAACATCCGGGAGGATGCTTCGCTCCGCGCCTGTCGCATTTCTGGCAGACAGCTCGGCGCGCATGCCAGGGCTGGTACGCGTGACCGGGGTGCCCACCTCTTGTGGAGCGGGTTCTCGAATAGCTTGATCGGGAATCCGCTCTTCACTGGCACTCAACTCGTCGCCAGCCCCGTATCCGGACTTGGTGGCGCAGCCCGACGCGCCGACGGTCAGCGATACCGCAAGAAACCCAAGGATGAGTCCATGAACTGGTCGATGCATCATACCGCCTCCTTCCGTTCTACCCGGAGATTACCCTAAGTCTTTGGGAAAGGCGATAGTCTTGGCGATCTCATAAGCCGCCCGCGCCGACTCCAGCGCGGGCCACTGGAGGACCCGTACCGAGTCCGCGACATAGGCCGGCGTCCGCATGCCGTTCAGCACGCACGTGACGCCCGGCGTGCTGATCAACACCCACAGCGCTTTTCGTGAGAGGGATTCCGATCGTCGAACTTGCGGGAGCACGGAATCAACCGCCGTCGCCACCGCCGCGGTCCGTCGAAGACTTCGTTCCGTGGCTTCGCGCCGCAATCCCCGCAGCAACGTCAGTAATTCCGGCACATACCGGTCGCGCCAAGCCTCCCATTGCTCGGCCGCCGTACCGGACAGCGTCCGCGACAAGGCTTGCAGCACCTGATTGACGTGAGGGGCAATCATCTGATGTTCGATCTGCTCCCAATGTTCCAACCCTTGCAGCTGAGGCCTGACGCGATCCAACTCATGCGCCCAGTTGAAAAACTCAGCCGGGTCGGTGCCCTGGCCGCTCTGTGGAACCGACGGCGCGATCGTGCGGCGATACTCATCCTCCAGTGCAGCCAGGCGCTCCCGTTGCCGGACAAAATCCACCGGTTGATCCTCCAAGGGGAAGTCGGCAAGGCGAAGGATCCCACCGCCTTGGCCGGGCATGGCGTTGAGTGGACGATTCACCAGGACGGCCACGCCTTCCTGCCGGGCCAGCTCGAGCACCGTCTGAACGCCGCCGGCGCCGGTATTCGCCGTCAGCAACGCGCCGGACTCGAAGAGATTCATCGGGCATTGCAACCAGCGGAAATGGTGCGCTGTTTGCTTCGCCTCGTGCGCGGCAGCCCGCGCCGCATCAAGCATGCGACTCAGTGAGGTGGCTTCGGGATGACCGGCAGGCGAGGTCACGGTATTCGACGAGACTCCGTAGTATTGCAACCGGCCGGCCGCGACTTGCGTTTCAAAATACACGAATGCGCGTTGCAGCCGGTCATAGAACGTGTCGCGGAGGGCCACCAAATCAGGCTCATTCCGGTGCGCGGCTTCCGACAAAAAATATTCCGGATTGTGCAGCAGGCACACATCGAGCGTCGCAAGCCCCAAGCGATCGAGAGACAGTGCGAGTTGATCGGCGAGAAATTCAGGGTGGAGGCAGTGCCAAATCCCGTCTCCATACTTAACCATGTCAGGGTAGGGCCGGCCGGCTTTCTCCCGAGCCTCGGCAAGCTTGAGATTCTGACTCTGCACGTAGCCGATCTTGGAGACGACCACAACCTGTTCTCGCGCCAACTGCCCCGCTTTGACGAGGTCGGACAGCACCGCACCCACAAGGCGTTCACTGTCTCCATCCATATAATTGGTCGACGTATCGATGAGATTGCAGCCGGCCGCCAACGCCTGCTTGAAGGCCTGCCGATGTTCCGGATTTTTTGTATCGACCCGGTATGTGCCAAACCCCAGCCGGGACACCGTGAGCCCGGTCGATCCAGCGGCCGTATAGCCATGCGCAAGAGAACCGGACGGGGACAGCCCCACCATGTTCGCCGCATAGGCCGCCGTACCTTGCACCGTCGCATGACCGGACAACTGTGCCCCACTCAGCAACGTCTCTGTTCGACCAGCGGCTGTGGCGACGCTCGACCGATGGAGGCGGAGGGCCTCGGCTACAGCGTTCGAATCCGTGATGGGACGCTGACAGCTGAAGTTCCGGCAGATATACAGCGCGGGCCGTCCCGCAACGACTGACTTTCCCTGCAGTAAGGGCAGGGTGGAGCCGGCGCCTGATCCGATCGCCGCGATGATCCGGTTGGGAAGATATTCGTCCGCTACCGCCCGATACAGCGCTTGGGTAGCCGCTTGTTCACCGTCGCCGATAAAGGCTAATTCCACCGGACCTTCCGTCAAGAAATCGACCACCGCCAGACTCTTGGCAAATGCGCGGGGATAGCGCGTGATCTGTCTCCCGTAGGCTCGAATCGCGCCGACCGCCGCATCCCGCCAATCCTGCCGATCGAAATGCCACGCCAACCGCGCCAGCGCCGACGCCGCCACGGCATTGCCGCTGGGTGTGGCCCCGTCGGCTCCTTCACGGCCGCGAAGAATGAGCGCCTCATGATGCGTGGCCGTCGTGAAAAATCCACCCTGTTCTCCGTCCATAAAATCGGACAGCATTCTGTCGGCTAGTCCGACCGCTGCCTGCAGATACCGCTCAGGCGCCCCGGCTTCGTACAGATCGATGAGTCCCTCCGCCAGATAGGCGTAATCTTCTAAATACGCCTCAAGGTGGGCACGTCCGGCACGCGAGGTGCGCAAGAGTCGTCCATCGGACTGCACATGCGTCTTCAAGAGGAAGTCCGCCGTGAGCATGGCCGCGTCGCGATAACGGGTTTCACCGAACACTCGCGCCGCTTCCGCCATCGCCGACAACATCATGCCGTTCCACGCGGTAAGAATTTTGTCGTCGAGGCCGGGAGGCACACGCTGCTGCCGCGCGCGATAGAGGAGGGGCTTCACCCGCGCGGCCGTTTCCGACAACTCATCGCCGGTCAGATTGAGTTCCTTCGCAATCTCGGACAAGGGCCGCAGGCGATTGGGAATACTGACGTGCTCCCAATTGCCTTTCTCCGTAATGTCGTAGAGCGCACAATATCGCCGCGCATCTTCTGCATTCCCCGCCGCGGCCTGCACCTCCGCCGGTTGCCACACGAAGAATTTCCCTTCGACGCCTTCAGAATCCGCGTCGGTCGCGGAATAAAATCCGCCGGTCGGTCCGGTCATTTCTTTCAATATATAGTCCAAGACTTCGCAGGCTACACGCCGGTAATCGGGGTTCTTGGTGACCTGGTAGGCCTCCACATACACGCGAGCCAACAGCGCGTTATCGTAGAGCATCTTTTCGAAATGCGGCACGAGCCAGCGGGCATCGGTGGAATAGCGAGCGAATCCGCCGCCGATCTGGTCGTAGATGCCCCCGGCCGCCATCATGTCGAGTGTCTTGGTGACCATCGCCAGTGTGTGCGCATCCCCAGACCGCCGATAGCACCGCAATAACAACGACAGTCCAGCCGCCGGAGGGAATTTCGGCGCGCCACCAAAACCGCCGTAGGTTTTGTCAAAATCTTCCTTGAATTGCGTGACGGCATCGTCCAACACCGACTCACTGACGGAGATCGGGGAGGGGATTCGGCCTTCGCCTTTTAATCGCTCAGTCAGGTCTTTGGCTTGTGTCCGAACGCCGACCGCATCTTTCTCCCAGTAGTCGGCAATCTTCTTCAACAACGTGCCGAACCCGGGCCGGCCCCAGCGGTCCTCCGGAGGGAAATAGGTCCCTGCGAAAAACGGCTCCTGATCCGGGGTGAGAAACACCGTCATCGGCCAGCCGCCCTGACCGTTGTTCATCGCCACAGTCGCCGCCATATAGATCTCGTCAAGATCCGGCCGCTCCTCCCGATCTACCTTGATGCAGATGAAATGGCGATTCATGATAGCGGCAATCGCGTCGTTCTCAAACGACTCCCGTTCCATCACATGGCACCAGTGACAAGCCGAGTAGCCGATTGACAACAGAATCGGTTTGTTCGACGCCTTGGCGGCGGTCAACGCCTCGGGGCCCCAGGGATACCAATCAACCGGGTTGAAGGCATGCTGGAGGAGATAGGGGCTCGTTTCGGTATGCAGGCGATTTGGTTTGCGATCAGATGTAGATGTCATCCTCGCACCGTACCATCGCCTCTTGAGGAGGGTCAACGCCGCAGGAAATAAAAAAGGCCTACGACCATAATGATCGTAGGCCTTGGAACAGATTCAGTCAGAGGCACGGATAACCGACACCGCAATGGGTGTCTGTCGATCAGTGACCGCCCTTCTTCTCTTCCTTCTTCTTCTCTTCGTTGAACACCACGTGACCGCCCTTCTTCTCTTCCTTCTTCTTCTCTTCGTTGAGCACCACGTGGCCGCCCTTCTTCTCTTCCTTCTTCTTCTCTTCGCCGGCAAAGGACGGCGCGCTGAACGTCACTGCGATTGCCACTGCCATGATTGCCATCAAGATGCTCTTCATAACTGTTCTCCCCCTGAAAGGTTTTGAAAGTTTGGAATGAGTGCCTGTCACGATCAGGCAAATTGCGTGAGCACGGTATGCCAAAGATATGCTGAAAGTCAACTCCTTCAGCCAAGAACGTGCGCGCGTCATTTCCGCAGTCATATCCGCCTTCTTTTTCAGGAACGGCGCGCTTATGTGATAGGCTTATTACTGAGATTTCACCGGAGTCTCCACAATGGTCGATCTCGGCCCCTATTCCAACTATCGTCTCACCGTCAGACTGGAATTGGCCAACACGCCCGGCATCTTCGCCCGCGTAGCCGCCTTGCTGGCCGATGAGGGAGCTAATCTCGGCGCGGTAGATATCGTCTCGGCGACCACAACCCACATGGTTCGGGACGTTACCTTCGATGTGCGCAATGAAACGCATGGCGAGAAGGTGCTCGCCCGGCTGAACGCCCTTCCCGATGTGACTGTGCTGTCGGCCTCCGACCGGATCTTTCTCTTACACCTCGGCGGCAAGATTCGCGTCGAAGGCAAGATCCCGATCAACACTAGAAACATCCTCTCAATGGTCTACACCCCAGGAGTCGGGCGAGTCTCTCAGGCTATCGCGCGCGATAAATCCAAGGTCTATGCGTTCACGAGCAAGAGCAATAGCGTTGCAGTGGTGACGGATGGGTCTGCGGTGTTAGGACTTGGCAACCTCGGGCCAGAAGCGGCCCTGCCGGTGATGGAAGGCAAGGTGATGCTGTTCAAAGAGCTCGCCGGGATCGACGCCTGGCCGCTCTGCTTGAACACCCAGGACCCCGACGAGATCGTCCGCATTGTCCAGGGCATTGCGCCGGGATTCGGCGCAATCAATCTGGAAGACATCAGTGCGCCCCGCTGTTTTGATATCGAGCGGCGATTGAAAGCCTCACTCGACGTCCCGGTGATGCACGACGATCAACACGGCACGGCGGTAGTGATTCTGGCCGCCCTGACCAATGCGCTACTCGTCACAGGAAAGCAGATCGAGGACATCCGCGTGGTTGTCAACGGTCTTGGCGCCGCCGGCACGGCCTGTTGCCGGATGTTGCTGGCAGCCGGCGTCTCGCATCTGCTGGGATGCGATCAAGAAGGCATCATTCTGTCCGGCAGCCCGGAGCAACTGCACGCCTGTCGAACCGATCTGGCAACCTGCATAACCCGCGCGGCACCGACGGGAACCTTGCGCGATGCGCTGAAGGGCGCCGACGTCTTTATCGGGCTTTCGGTCGGAAATATTCTCGTGGCCGAGGACCTTGAGCTGATGGCTCCCGAACGCATCGTCTTTGCGATGGCGAATCCGGATCCGGAAGTATCCCCGGAACTCGCCGCCTCGCACTGTCGCATCTTTGCCACCGGGCGATCCGATTTCCCCAATCAGATCAATAACGCGCTGGCATTCCCCGGCATCTTTCGCGGGGCCCTCGATGTGCAGGCCAAAGAGATCAACGAAATCATGAAGCTGGCGGCCGCCAAAGCCATAGCCGAGGTGATTCCCCCAAGCGCGCTCAGTGAGGACTACATCATCCCCAGCCTCTTCGACAAAACCGTCGTCCCGCAGGTCGCCCGGGCAGTAGCCACCGCCGCGCGCGACAGCGGCGTGGCGCGCCGACGGATGCCAGGGACAGCTTCCTCATCCGCAGAGTAATCCGTGCTCTGCCTTGTCCCATTCTGATGGGTCGAGACAAGACCCGTGGGTGGACAGAAGCCCTCTACTGGCCGGGAATCACACTGTGCTACAATGCGGCGGCCGGTGGACCGGCCGACCATGCCCTTTACACAAAGCAAATTCATCAAGTTTCAGCGGGGGATGCGCCAGCGGATCGATTCGCTGCGTCTCAAGACCGAGGCCAGCCTCGAACTCGCCGTCGATACGATGATGGAATCGCGCGTCGATAGCTTCTTCCGGGTCGAACAGGGGTTGGAAGAAGTGATTCTGTCGCTGATTGAAATCGACGATGAGCTGGGAAGCATCCACGATCTTTCCGGCGCCATGCGCCTGGAATCGCGGCTGGAGTTTGTCGAAGACCGCTGGGATGAGTTCGACAGTGAAATCCGGGAACGGCCGCGGCGGCGACGCAAAAAGGTCAGCTTGGCCGACATGCTCAAAGCCGCCAGCGGAAGCGGGGATCTCTCCCAAGACGGTACCGGCGTCAACAATGCGATGGACGCGTATGCCATCATGGGCGTCGAATTCGGGAGTTCACTCGCGGATGTCACCGCCGCATTCAGACAGAAAGCGAAGCAACTCCATCCCGATTCAAACCAGGGCGACCGGAGTTCCGAACCGGCGTTACGGCGGATGTTGGAAGCCTATCAGTTTTTGAAAGAATATTTGAGCTTGAGCAACGTCGAACCGATGCCCCAAGCAGACCACCCCTATCGTCCGACCGAGTAGGAGACTAAATCTTCGTGGACTCCACACAATACATCACGACGACAGACGGCCTTGAACGCTTGTGCGATCACCTGGCCACCGCATCACGCCTGGCCCTCGACACCGAGTTTGTCGGTGAAGAAAGTTTTGTCCCGCGGCTCGAACTCATACAAGTCGCTACTGAAACGCAGTCCGCCGTCATCGATTTTCCGGCGGTTCAGCAGTCATCCGCCCTGCAACCATTCTGGGACATTGTCCGCAATCCGGACGTGGAAAAGATTGTCCATGCGGGCCGGCAAGATCTTGATCTCTTTGCCACCCACGCGGGGACAATCCCCAAACCGTTTTTCGATACTCAAATAGCCGCCGCGATGGTGGGATATGGCGCACAAGTCGCCTATGCCAATTTGGTCTTACGTGTCCACGGGAAAAAACTCGCGAAAGCTCACACCTTCACCAATTGGAGCGCGCGCCCGCTGTCGACCGATCAACTGGCCTATGCCCTGGAGGATGTCGAATTCTTACTGGCCATTCATGACCATCTGCGCACGCGCCTCACCAAACTCGGGAGGAGTGAGTGGGCACATGAAGAATTCTCCCGACTGGAAACGATCGTCGGCGACACGCGCCGCGAACCGCAAGAGCGCTACCAACGGATTCGCGGGTGGGAGAGCTTGAAGCCGAAGTCTGCCGCCGTCCTGCGAGAGCTGGCCGCCTGGCGCGAGAGCGAAGCCAAACGCCGCAATGTGCCCCGCGGGCGCGTGATGCGAGACGAAGTCCTGCTGCAGCTCGCCCGCCATCCGCCGCGATCGGTCGACGAGCTGCGCGCCGTACGCGGCCTCCATGGATCGGAAGCGGACCGCCACGGCGAGACGATCCTCAAAACGATTCACGCCGCCAACGCGCTTCCCGCGTCTGCCTGGCCGGAGGTCCCGAAAGAGCGCAAGCCTGAACCGGAATCGACCGGTTTGGTGGAATTGCTTCAGTCCGTGATGAAGGCCCAATCCGCCGATCAGGAAATCGCGCCCACCTTGCTCGCAACGACAGCCGATATCCAGGCGCTGGTCGATGCGCGGGCTCAAGGCACCACGCCCGATCTTCCTCTGTTGCGAGGCTGGCGGAGAACGCTGTTGGGGAATCTGCTGCTTCAAGTCTTGAACGGGGAGGTCGCCGTGAAAATCGATGCCACCTCGGGAAGGCTTACCTGGTCATAGGCTGAACGATTTCAGACTATCCGTCGCGCCAAGCCCCGGCTGAGCTGAAAGGCGAGGCTGACTAATCTGCTGACTGACGGTCCGTGCCGGCTTCCGCACTGTCCAGGCGCGCGCGCCGAACGGACCGTCGGTCACAACCGGCCACACTGGTCTCACAGCAGCGACTTCACTGTCTCCGCCGGCCTGGCCAGAATCGCCTGGTCATTCTTGACCACAAGAGGCCGCTGAATCAGATCCGGATATTTCACCATCAAGTCCAGCAACGCGTCTTCCGACAGATCTTTTTTCGCCAACTCCAGTTCCTTATAGATATCCTCTTTCGTCCTGAGTACGTCCTTCGGAGAAAGCCCGGCTTTTTTCAAAATCTTCTTCAACTGATCTTTCGTAAACGTCTGCTCATAGTAATTCACTGTCGTGAACGGCGTCCCGCTATCTTTCAACATCTGCACCGCTTGTCGGCACGTGGTACAGGTCGGTTTATGATAAATCGTGATGTCGGCCATTTGTACTCCTTCTCAAGAAACCTGCCTTGACGCCATTTTTTCTGCTATGGTAGACCATTCTAGATCGGTACACATTCACTGCACCACACAATACTATGCCACTCGTCGGAACAAGTTCTTCGGGTCAGTTTTCCTGCACCGGGACCACCCTGCACACACTCCGTGAACTCCGCACCAAACGCAAGGGCCAGCCGGTCTTCGTCTTAGGCCACTTACTGGATCGAAAAGGCCAGGAAGCCACGTTCGAAGTCTTCAATGACCGGATCGCTCTGGTGAAGTTTCCCGATGGCGCGGTCATCGGCTACGATCCGCTGGAACTCCTGCTGCCGACGGAAATCGACGAGAAGGGCGTGGCTTACTTTGAAATTCGTCCTTGTGCCCAATGCGGCATTCTCTTTCCGCTGACCATCGCCGAGCGGGATGCCGACACCGAACCCACCGAGTGTCTGGGCTGCCGGACATAAAGTCCGGTAAACGGTTACTTCCGCAGGCTGTTCAGCAATACACCCGCAAGTTAATCGACCAACGGCGCAATCTCCAGCGCTTTCTTCAGCAAACAATCACCGGCAAACCCCTGTAACGCCATCGGCAACATACTCCCGTCGACCACTCGAACCGTGGTCACTCGAAAGCCTTCGCTAGAGCGCTGCCCCTCAAGTCGCATCGCGTGACAGATTTCAAGCTTCTTCCAAATCAGATTGCCGGTAATGGCCTCTGAGGCCAGCAGCTTGGTGTCGGTGACCGTCCCCTCAATCGCAATCTTTGCCGAGATTCTCGTTTTGTCTTTGGGCACTTCGCTTACCACCGCATATGCCAGCTGACCCTCTTGGGCCGGCGCACTCCCGTGCCCCATCAAGACGAGTCCCATGAGCACTGTCCCCGCGATGATCGCCGTGCGTGTCATTCAAGGCCTCCTAATCCAACCGGCCGGAAGCCGGATCCGCTCCTGCCCCCTGACGGGGACCGAGAAGATGCAGCAGGCTAGGCCGATCATCTTTTTTCCTGACGAGGATCGCCATGATTCAGCGTACTGGTTCCAATCACCTTCTGCGGAACCGTCGGCGGTGGGGGAGCCACGCCCGCCCGATCTCGCAGGCGCCAAAATACAATCGCCGCGGGCACCAACACTAATACACCCAAAATCAGCATGACGCGAAACACACCCGCACCTCATTTCCGCCGCGCAGCGCGCAACTCACAGACAGTATGCCAACCGGCATTTCTCAATTCAAGAATGACTCGCCTTGCAAGAATGCCCCGCCTTGAAGAGTCCTCTCATGATACGCTATGCATAGATTGCAATCGTGTTCACAAGGGAGATCGCCTATGCCGCACGATTTCATGCCGGGCCTGGACGGTGTACCGGCCGCCACTTCGTCAATCAGCGATGTCGACGGCCAACGCGGCGTGCTGGAATATCGCGGCATCAACATCGAGACACTCTGCGCCCAATCGTCGTTCCTCGAAACATCGTATCTGCTTCTCTTCGGCCGGCTTCCGACGCGTCCGGAGCTGGATCGCTGGACTAGTGACATCACCCATCATCGCCGCATTAAGTTTCGCATCAACGATCTCTTGAAGTGCCTGCCTGAAACCGGCCATCCGATGGATGCGCTGCAAGCCGCGGTCGCCGCGCTCGGCATGTTTTATCCTGGTCGACAGGTCAAAGACGCGGAAAACAACTACTGGTCGGCCGTACGGCTCATCGCCAAGCTGCCGACGATCGTCGCGGCCTGGGCTAGACTCCGGCACGGCAACGACCCCATCCCGCCGCAAGATGACCTCGAGTTCTCTGAAAACTTTTTGTACATGCTGACAGAACAGACACCGCATCCGCTCTGGAAAGACATCTTTGACGACTGTCTTATCCTCCATGCCGAACATACGATGAACGCCTCGACCTTTACCGGACTGGTAACGGCCTCGACGCTCGCCGATCCGTATACTGTTGTCGCCTCCTCGATCGGGGCCCTTAAGGGACCGCTCCATGGCGGGGCCAACGAAGAAGTGATTCAGATGCTCCGCGAGATCGGCAGCCCTGAACGAGCTCGGGCCTACGTGGAGCACAAGCTGGCCGGCAAACAGAAGCTCATGGGATTCGGCCATCGTGTCTACAAAGTGAAAGATCCTCGGGCCACCATTCTTCAAGGGCTCTGCGAACGGCTCTTTACCGCCTGCGGGCCGTCGCCCCTCTATGCCATCGCCGTGGAAGTCGAACGAACGGCAGACGATCTCCTGCGGGGGAAAGGCCTGTACCCGAACGTCGATTTTTATTCCGGCATCATCTACGATCAGATGCACATCGACACGGACCTCTACACACCGCTCTTCGCCATGGCCCGCGTATCCGGCTGGCTCGCCCATTGGCTGGAACAGCTGCGGGGGAACAAGCTTTTCCGTCCTGACCAGATTTACTCAGGGGAACACAATCGCCCCTATACCCCCTTGACGCAGCGCTGACCGCGCCTCTTCGCACGGCGCCCCTTGACTCGCCCCACATCGCCATTATCTCTGTTGTTGTAAGCACGACAGACGCGGCGCCGGCGTCAGGCACGACGAACACGACACATAATTCGTAGGAGGTATGCCATGACCGCTTTGATGCGTTGGGATCCGTTTCGCGAACTTGAAGAGATGTCAGCTCGACTGAATCGAATGGTGGCCCGTCCTGCAGCGAAAACCAACGGGAAGGAAGCCTTGACCGTGGCCGACTGGATGCCGACCGTCGATATCAGCGAAACCGAGGGTGAATATGTCATCCAGGCGGAATTGCCTGAGGTAAAGAAAGACGACGTGAAGGTGACATTGGAAGAGGGGGTCCTGACGATTCAAGGACAACGCCGTCAGGAAAAGGATGAGAAGACCACGAAATATCATCGGATCGAACGATCCTATGGAACATTCGTCCGGAGCTTCTCACTGCCGGACCAAGTAAACGAGAGCGGGGTAAAAGCCGAATTCAAAGACGGGGTGTTGAACCTGCACATCCCGAAATCGGAAAAGGCCAAACCGCGCGCGATTGAGGTGAACGTCGCCTGAGGATTTTGCGAATCCCGGGAACGGTTGGACGGCCCGCTCGAGCGGGCCGTTTCGCCCACCCCCTCACTCACCTCCCTCAATATGCCAGTTTCGCTGCTGTCTCCAGACCTCGTCATTTTTGATCCGGTTGCACCGCGTGACTTTCCCCGTTTGCTCTCTTGAGCTTCCACGCAGCAACCGTTTAAGATGCGCGCTCCGTTATACACATGATTGCCTAGCGAGGAGATACGCGCATGAAAAAATCAGCAGGAACACCGCCCGCAAACACCCGCATTGAACGCGACACGATGGGCGAGTTGGCCGTCCCCTCGGCCGCCTACTACGGCGTGCAAACCGCGCGCGCCATCGAAAACTTCCCGATCAGTTCTCTCCGCATGCCGCGCTCGGTCATCCGGGCCATGGGGCTGATCAAACGCGCCGCTGCCAGCGTGAATTACTCGCTGGGCCTCCTGGACAAGAAACCCGCTGACGCGATCAAGGCGGCTGCCACCGAAGTGGTCGAAGGGACGCTTGACGCCGAATTTCCGGTCGATATTTTCCAAACCGGATCCGGCACCTCCACTAACATGAACACGAATGAAGTGATTTCGAATCGGGCCACCGAACTCCTTGGCGGCGCGCGCGGGAGCAAATTGGTCCATCCGAACGATCATGTCAATTTGGGGCAGTCCAGCAACGACGTGATTCCCACGGCGATTCACATCGCCGCCGGGGAGCTGATGCAGCAGCAACTCATTCCGGCTCTGACCCGCTTGCAGAAATCTCTCGCCCGGAAAGCCAAAGAGTTCGACAAGATCGTTAAAATCGGCCGCACCCATCTGCAGGATGCCACCCCCGTGCGGCTAGGGCAGGAATTCGGCGGCTACGCACGCCAGATTGAGCTCGGCATTCAGCGCGTGAAGCGCGCGCAGGACGCTCTCAGCGAAGTGGCGCTCGGCGGCACCGCCGTCGGCACCGGGCTGAACTGCCATCCGAAATTTTCATCGAAAGTGATGGCGATCATTTCGAAAGAGACCGGCTGCACTTTCAAAGAAGCCAAAAATCATTTTGAGGCCCAGTCGGCGCAGGACTCGTTGGTGGAAGCCAGCGGGGAGTTGCGGACGATTGCCGTGAGCCTCATGAAGATCGCCAACGATGTGCGCTGGCTCGGCTCAGGCCCGCGCTGCGGGTTGGGAGAAATCAACCTGCCGGAAACACAACCGGGGTCGTCGATCATGCCGGGAAAAGTAAATCCGGTGATCGCCGAATCCGTGACGATGGTCTGTGCCCAGGTCATCGGCAATGATGTCTCTGTGACGATCGGCGGGCAGGCGGCCAACTTTGAATTGATCGTCATGCTGCCGGTCATGGCCTACAACCTCCTCCAATCGATTGAGTTGCTCGCATCCGTTTCCAACAACTTTGCCGCAAAATGTATCGACGGCATCAAGGCCAACGAAGAACGCTGCAAGAGCTTGATCGAAGAAAGCCTCGCGATGTGTACCGCGCTCGCGCCGGAGATCGGCTACGAGGCGGCCGCAAAGCTGGCGAAGGATGCGTACAAGTCCGGCAAGACCGTTCGTGAAGTGGCGAAAGAACAGAAAGTCCTTTCAGACAAACGCCTCACCGAATTGCTCGATCCCTGGCGCATGACCATGCCCGGCGGCCCGGTCGGAAGCGCCGGAGGATAGAGAGAAACAGCCAGAGTCTTCACAAACGGCAGAGTATCGCAGCCCGATCTAAGCACTCAGCCTAAGGTTTGGTTCAGCGATGCCCTGGCAGAAAGATGCGGCCGTTTCTATTGTGCCAGTAGCGGAGGAGTATGGTCATGTCACAAGCCGACGATAACAAGACTCTTGTCCTTGCAGTCCTGAAAGGAGCATTCATCGATCGCGACCCTAGCGTGGTGGATCGCTATTTCTCACCCAACTATGTCCAACACAATCCGTCCATCCCGAATGGTCCGTCCGCCATTCAGGGATTGATCCCCAACCTCGCGCCGGACTTCCGCTATGAACCGGGCATGACCGTCGCTTCGGGGGATCTGGTTATGGTTCATGGCCGCTATACGGGGTGGGGACCAAACCCCTTGGTTGCAGTGGACATCTTCCGGGTGGAGGGTGGCAAGGTGGTCGAACATTGGGACGTGATGCAAGCGGAGATACCTGCCAGCCAGACGGTCAGCGGGAACTCCATGTTCACGTTACCCTAATCACGAATTGCGAATCCTCAGAAGTTCCAGAGCCGGTGCTTGAGTTGGCACCTGCTCCCGCGAGGGCAGGCGAGCGGGAGCGCGCGACGGTCAGAGCGTGCGAAGAATTCGCGCAGGGTTTCCCACCGCAACCACGTTAGGGGGGATATCTTTGGTCACGACCGCGCCGGCTCCGATGACGCTGTTCTCTCCGATGGTGACACCGGGCAACACGATCACTCCACCGCCGAGCCAGACATTATCTCCGATCACAATGGGTTGAGCCGCTTCATACTTTTGACGGCGAGGCTCTGCCTCTACGGGGTGGGTGGGGGTCAGGAGTTGGACGTTCGGTCCGATCTGCACATCCTGGCCGATGGTGATCTGCGCCACATCCAAGGCGACAAGGCCATAGTTCGCAAAGGTTCGCGCCCCGATGGTGATGTAGGTTCCATAGTCCACGTAGATCGGCGGCTTGATGTGCACCCCGGGACCTATTGCTCCTAGCAGTTCTCGAAGAACGCCATTCGCCTCATCCCTGTCGATCGCATAGCGCGCTTCATATTCCTTCATCAGCCGGTATGCACGTCGAGACGCCGCTTCGAGTTCAGGATCGTTGGCGATGTACAACTCTCCCGCAAGCATCTTTTCTTTTTGTGTCCGGGAATCATCTTGGTTCGTGGATGCCATATGGTGCCTCCAGCCAATTGCACAGCCTCTCGCAGGCCGTGGAACAACAGTGTGTGAATAGACTCACGCCGTCTCGAATTGAGACCGCCGACCCGGACACGCATGTCCTCCTGAAGGAGGCTGACGGCATCGCGCATCCACCTCAGCTATTGATGTGCCATACAAGCTCGGAGATCCGCAAGACGGGAATCGGTAGACGCGGGGGATCCGACGATACATCCAACGTTTTAATTGTCTCGTCCAGTGCGACCTGTGCGCGAGCCTTCTGCCTGTCAGCGCCGACGAGACCCATTGCTCACCAGGCACAGAACCTTAGCGGTGACGGTGAATTCACCGGGACAGCCCGCTCACACGGTCATAGAAAAACACTAACCTCTTTGACAGTGCAAAATCCTCTATGCTAATGTCCCGAAACTGTTGGAGTTCCAGTCATTTTCTATCCACTTTTCCAGGGAACATCGCATGAGCGCACAGAGTAAGCATGTGATCATTGTGGCCGGAGCCGGACCAGCCGGAATGGCCGCGGCAAATATGCTGGCGAAAGCCGGCCATGACGTCATCATACTCAACCGCGACATCAAATTCGGCGGACTGGCAGAATACGGAATATTCCCGGCCAAGCTGAAATTGCGCGGCGGTCTCAAGAAGCAATATTGGGACATGCTGGAACAGCCGAACGTGCACTACTTCGGTAACGTGTCCATCGGCAACGGCAAAGATTTGACCGTGGAAGATGTTCGGGCGCTCGGCGCCAGTGCCGTTGTCTTTGCGATCGGCGCACAAGGCACCAAGGCCATCGGTGTGGAAGGGGATTCCGCCCAGGGCGTATTCCACGCGAAGGATGTTGTCTACCATTTCAACCGGCTTCCCGGCTTCGGCGATCGGCCGTTTGAAGTAGGCAAGCACGTGGCCGTAATCGGGGCAGGCGACGTCATGGTCGACATTGCTCACTGGCTGATTTGCTATAAAAAAGTAGAGCGCGTGACCGCCATTGTGCGGCGCGGCCCGTTGGAACGAAAATACAATCCGAAAGAGATCCGGTCAGTCTGTTCGAACATGGATGTCGAAGGCATTACCAAGGAAGTCGCGCGCATCAAGGACCGCCTTGCCGCGGTCGGTCAGAACGCCGATGAAGTCTTGAAAGGTTTGACGGACGAATTCACCAAGTGCGAGCCCGCGGTCAGCCACACGAAAATGGGGTTCCAGTTTTTGGCGTCACCGAAGCGCATCCTGGTCGACGGGAACAATCGCGTGCGCGGCCTGGAGATGGAAGACAACAAGTTAGAGCCTAAAGGCACCGACACGGCCGCCGTTGGACTGAAGCAGTATTACGAGTTCCCCTGCGATGCCGTTGTCTTTGCTGTCGGAGATAAGGTGGATGAGACAGTGGGGCTCCCCTATAAGAACGGACTCTTCGTCACGAATCCCAACAAAACAAATAACGACCCCGATGATGCCCTCTTCCAGGCCTATGACGAAGCGACCGGCAAGCCGGTGGATGGAGTGTTCCTCACCGGATGGGCGCGCAAAGCCAGCGAAGGTTTGGTTGGTGTCGCCAAGCGGGACGGGGAATGGTGCGCGGAAGTGGTGACGCGCTATCTGGAGGCCAAGAACCCTGGCCAGCCAGCCTCAGCCAAGACGGTCACAGATACGCTCACCAACCTGCTGAAGGAAAGAAAGAGCCGTCCGGTGAATCTCGCCGGACTCAAAGCGCTCGATGCCGCGGAGAAAGCCCATAGCGGCGCCACAGACTGTATCGGGGAATTCAAGTACGCCACCAACCAAGAGATGCTCAACTTGATTGACCGGCGCTAGACCACTTCGACGGGGAGATGGTTCAGCCGTCTCCCCACTTCAGCTTCTCTCGCAACACTTCGTAATAACGCGTCTCCGGAAACCGGATCAATCTCGTGCGATGCTCTGAGACGTTGATCTCGATCGTATCGCCTTGCGAAATCGCCACGCCGACCTGGCCATCCATCGTCGCCATTGCTCCGTCATCCTTACTGGTCAACGTCACGGCAATCTCCGCTTCCGCGGGAACGATCAGCGGACGATGGGTCAGGGTGTGGGGACAGATCGGCGTCAATACCAGCGACTGCACGGCTGGGGCTAAGATCGGGCCCCCAGCCGAAAGAGAGTAGGCCGTCGATCCCGTCGGCGTGCTGACAATCAATCCGTCGCCGCGCAGATTCGTCACGAACTCGCCCTGGATGGCAATTTTCAGTTCTATCATTCTCGCCAAGGTGCCCTTGCTGATGACGACATCGTTGAGGACAGCCCCCTGCGTGACCGTTTCCCCATGCCGGTGCACGTGAGTCTTGAGCATGAGCCGCTCATCCAGAACAAAGTCGTTGGCAAAGACTCGATCGAGGGAAGGGTAGAGATTCTCCAAACGAACTTCGGTGAGAAACCCCAGCCCTCCCATATTGACCCCAAGAATGGGAATACCTCGCTCGCCGGCGAGACGCGCCGCATTCAGCATTGTTCCGTCGCCACCCAATACCAGCAGCACATCAGCCTGACTGGCCAATTGTGCTTTCTGAATCCCCCCGGTCTCGCCGAGCAACGCCGCGGAGGTAATATCCAAGATCGCCACGATATTTTTCGCGCGTAACCAGGAGACCACGCTCTGCAAAGTTTCCTTCACCTCAGGAAACTTTGGCTTAGTCAGAATGCCGATACTCTTGCGCTGCATAGGAGTTCCAGATGTCTTGATCGTGGATCGGTGAAAGGTGCGGGATTGTATCGGGACGGTTCTCGGACTGTCAACGCAGCATGACTCGCGATCCAGTTTCACACGATGATAATGACAGTCGCTTCACGGTCGTTTCACATCCTTGCCGGATTCGCATGCAACCTTGACACTCGAAAAGGCGGTAGTTAGAATTAGGCCAAGATTTTCCATAGGTTCGCGCAACCAACTCAGTACTACCAGTCTAGACCAGACCATAAGGAGGCAGGATGTTCGAACGATTCACGGACAAGGGTCGGAAGATCATCATCCTGGCACGGGAAGAGGCCGAGCGGCACCAGAACGATTATCTCGGGACGGAGCACTTGGTTCTCGCAATTCTCCGTGAATCCGACGGTATCGCCCTGATGATCCTGAAAAAGATGGGACTCTCCACGGAGCAGATCCGACTCGAAATTGAGCGGAATCTTCCCGGCGGGGGCACCACGATGACGTTCGGGGAAATTCCCTTTAGCCCACGTGTCAAGAAAGTGATCGAGTACGGTGTGGAGGAGGCCAGACTATTGGGCCATAACCATATCGGCAGCGAGCATCTCTTGCTTGGCCTCTTGCGGGAAGAAGAGGGGATCGGCGGGAAAATTCTCCGCAGCCTCGGAGCCAATCTACTAACGGCCAGGCAATTAACGGTCACCTTCCTGAGAAAGTCCGCGCCGCGCGAGCGAGACCGGAAAAGTAATACCCCGGCGCTTGATGAGTTCGGACGGGATTTGACCCAGATGGCCCAAGAAGGGCTCTTGGATCCGGTCATCGGTCGCGCCGATGAAATCGAACGCGTCCTGCAGATTCTCAGCCGCCGAACCAAGAACAATCCGGTCCTCATCGGAGAGTCGGGAGTCGGCAAGACGGCCATCGTCGAAGGCTTGGCTCAACGAATCATACAGTCTGAAGTGCCGGACAATCTCTTGTCGCGCCGAGTCATCGCACTCGACCTTGGCTCGCTGGTCGCCGGCACCAAGTATCGCGGCCAGTTTGAAGAACGGCTCAAGGTCGTGATGAAAGAAATCGTGCAGGCCGGCAATATCATCATCTTCATCGATGAGTTGCACACCCTCGTCGGAGCCGGGGCGGCGGAGGGATCGATCGATGCCTCCAATATGCTGAAGCCTGCGCTGTCTCGCGGCGAGATCCAGTGCATCGGAGCCACCACGTTGGATGAGTATCGGAAGCACATCGAAAAAGACGGCGCGCTCAAGCGCCGGTTCCAGCCGATTCACGTGCAGCCCCCGAGCATGGATGAAGCAGTGCTCATTATCCAGGGACTCCGGGACCGCTATGAAGAACACCATGGCGTCGAAATTTCAGAAGATGCCATCGTCGAAGCGGTAAAACTGTCCGACCGATACATCACCGATCGGTTCCTCCCGGATAAAGCGATCGATTTGATCGACGAAACCGGTTCGCGCGCCAAACTCCAGACCTATGCCTTGCCATCTGAGTTGAAGGCGATGGAGCAGGAGCTCAAGAAGGTCTCGCGGGATAAAGAGCTCGCGATCTCGATGCAGAACTTCGAAGAAGCCGTACGCCACCGCGAAGAAGAAGAGCGGTTGCGAAAGTTGCTCGACGAATCCAAGCGTGAATGGAAAAAGAGCCAGGAAAAGAATAAGCCGACCATCGGCAAAGAAGACGTGGCCTACGTCGTCTCGAAGATGACCGGCATCCCGCTCTTTAAATTGGAAGAAGAAGAGTCGAACAAGCTGCTGCACATGGAGGACTTCCTCCACAAGCGGGTCATCGGTCAAAATGAAGCGATTTCCGCCGTGTCGCGCGCCATTCGCCGCTCGCGGGCCGGCTTGAAAGATGCGAAGAAGCCCATCGGCTCGTTCATTTTCATGGGTCCTACCGGCGTCGGTAAAACCGAGTTGGCCAGGACTGTGGCAGAGTTCTTATTCAACAGTGAAGATGCCTTGATTCGCGTCGATATGTCCGAATACCAGGAGAAATTCACTAGCTCGCGTCTCTTTGGAGCCCCTCCGGGCTATGTCGGCTATGAAGAAGGCGGCCAGTTGACCGAGAAGGTCCGCCGTCGGCCATATTCCGTCGTGCTCTTCGATGAAATCGAGAAGGCTCACCCGGACGTGTTCAACGTGTTGCTCCAAGTTCTGGACGACGGCGTCTTAACCGACAGCCTCGGCCGTAAAGTGGACTTCAAGAACACCGTCATCATCATGACCTCGAACATCGGGACCAAGATGATTCAGAAGGGTGTGTCGCTCGGCTTCCAGAGCACGGAAGGGGAGCAGGCGAGGAGAAAGAAGGAAGAAGTGATGGGCGAATTGCGCCGTTCCTTCAGTCCTGAATTCCTGAACCGGATCGACGAAGTCGTGATCTTCCATCAGCTGGAGAAGGAACAGCTCTACACCATTCTTGATATCCTGGTCCGTGAGCTGAACTCACGCCTTGTGGAAAAGGGTGTCGAGATCGAACTGGACGACGAAGTCAAACAATGGCTGATCAAAGAAGGATATGAGCCATTGTATGGGGCCCGCCCGATGCGCCGGACCATTCAGCGCGCCATCGGCGATCCGCTCTCCGATGACCTCATCAGAGGACGGTTCAAGGATAGCCGCAAGATCAAGGTTGTGCTTCGCGACGGAGCCCCAACCTTCATCGAGCAAGAGACGCTGGCGAGCGTATAACCCGTCCAGAGGAATACGCTCGCACGACAGACAGGAATTGATTCAGCATGTACCCCCTGCGGTCAATGACCGCAGGGGGTACATGCTTTTCAGCGACAGAGTGTGGTAACTCTACAGCGTCATGCCGATAAGTCCATCCGCCGCACCTCAACAATCCACAGCCTGGATCCCATGCCCGATACTGGGGATTGAATCATCCTGCGATGAAACGTCGGCTGCAATTCTGGATCGCGACGGGACCGTCCTCTCAAATATCGTATCGTCACAAGACTCGGTGCATCGCCAATTCGGCGGCGTAGTTCCTGAGCTGGCCGCACGCGCCCATCTGAGTACTATTGACCGGGTTGTCCAGGCCGCACTGCTCGAAGCACATCTATCCAAGCAGGACCTTGGGGCCATCGCCGTCACACAAGGCCCTGGCCTGGCCGGCGCACTCCTGGTCGGGCTCAATTACGCCAAAGGATTAGCCTATGGCTTATCTCTCCCGCTGATCGGCGTCAATCATCTGGAAGGTCATATCGCCTCTGCCTGGTTGGCAGATCCCACCTTCCCGTTCCCATGCATTGTCCTTGTCGTATCCGGGGGACATACCCATTTATTCAGACGAGAAGCCGACGGTCAAACTGTCCTATTAGGCCGTACGAGAGACGATGCCGCCGGTGAAGCGTTTGATAAGGGCGCACAGATGCTCGGCCTGGACTATCCTGGCGGGCCCGCGATTGATCGACTGGCTCGCCAAGGCAACCCCAAGACCATTCGCTTCCCCTTGTCTCGTTTACAGAAGAGCAGTTTGGAGTTCAGCTTCAGCGGGCTGAAAACTTCATTGCTGTATCGGCTTCGCGATATGGACGCAGCTGCACGCGCGGCCCAGGCCGCAGACCTGGCAGCGGGCTACCAAGAAGCGATCGTGCGCGTCCTCGTCGATCGAGCCTTTGTGGCAGTGCGGTCATCCGGCGTGAGGGCCTTGGCGGTCGTCGGAGGGGTTTCTGCTAACTCACGCCTCCGCGCGTTGCTCACCGCCAGAGCCCAGGCAGAAGAGATCAGACTCGCGTTACCTCCGATGGCCTACTGTACCGACAACGCCGCGATGATTGCCTCTGCCGGGAGACAATCGCTCCTCAGCGGACAACGCCCCGTCGCCGATCTTGAGATTCTTCCATCATTGCGGCCGGGCGCCTATGCCAGTCCTGCAGCCGTCCTCACACGTTAACCAAGAGGCCGCTTATTCCTGACATACAGGGCAAAACCCTCGGGCTTCGTGCCAGCCAACTCGCCGCGATCGAGCATCTCTACCGGCGACGGAATGCGGTCGATGAGGTCCTTTCACTTGAGCTGGCAACCGAGCTCTCGACGCTCTCGGCTGAATACCGACGACCGATCTCGCTGTTGCTCACCAGGCGCGGTGTCGTGCAGGAAATTATCGTGGGGACCGATATGGTGCTGTCGCCCATCACTCTGTCAAAATTTCGCGCAGGCCCTCGTTCACTACGAGGCCTTCGTCTGATTCGAACACAACTGCAAGACCGGCCCTTGAGCCAGGAAGATCTGACCGATCTCGGCTACCTGCGCCTCGACCTGATCGGCCTCCTCTCGGTGTCACAAAACGGCACCCCTGGCACACTCTATCTCGCGCACCTCCTGCCACTGAATGTCACCGGCCAGCTCTGTGAAGTTCTCAAACCAACGCCGCTACAGGAATGCCCCGTCGTCTTCGACCAATTTATCAAAAACCTTGAAACCGACTTGCAGGGAGCACTCAAGCATCACGCCGTGACGAGCGGGAGTGAGTCCGCCATACTGGTCAGTGCGTCGTCACTGGGCCGCGCCGAGCAGGAAGAACGGCTTGCCGAGCTCGCAGACCTTGCCGCCTCTGTCGGCGTCACCGTGATTGATAAGATTGCGCAGCGAATTGGAGACGGCCATCAGCGCTACCTATTAGGGAGTGGAAAACTGAAAGAAGTACTGATACAAACCCTGCATAAGGGCGCGGATATGATCATCTTTGATCAAACTCTCACGCCAGCTCAAGCACGGGCGATTGCCGAGATGACCGACATCAAAATCATCGATCGGACCCAATTGATCCTCGACATTTTTGCGCGTCGGGCCCATAGCCGGGAAGGCAAGGTCCAGGTAGAACTGGCACAATTGCGCTATCTGCTACCACGTCTCTCCGGACAAGGCACCCAGCTGTCGCGTCTCGGCGGAGGGATCGGAACCAGAGGACCGGGGGAAACGAAACTGGAAACCGATCGTCGAAAGATCCGCGATCGGATTACCCACCTGGAGCGCGAGATCGAACAATTCTCCAAACATCAGGGTCAACGCCGCGCGCGCCGGGAACGCCAGGGACTTCCAGTCCTCTCCTTCGTCGGCTACACCAACGCCGGGAAATCCACACTCCTCAACATTCTTACAGAGAGTCACGTCTCGGCGGAAAACCGCCTCTTTGAGACCCTAGATACCACCAGCCGACGGCTGCGGTTCCCGCAGGATCGGGAAGTCATTGTGACCGACACCGTCGGGTTTATCCGCGATCTTCCCAAAGAATTGGTCGGAGCATTCCGGACGACGCTGGAAGAGTTGCGCGAAGCCGATTTGCTCCTGCATGTCGTCGATGCCAGCGCACCCGACATTGATGTTCAGATGAAAGCCGTCCTGGATATCCTCGAAGAATTAGCTCTCGACAAAATCCCGCAAGTCCTGATCTTCAATAAGTGCGATCAGCTCCCCCCAGCTCAGGCCGAAGCCTTGTGCCGTCGCTATGACGCGATCGGCATCTGCGCCTTGAACGCCTCCACACTACAGCCGCTGATTGACCACCTGGCGACGCGGATCCACACCATGACCAGCACGCAGGAACCGGACATTCCTCTACAGCCGGCTCCGGATCCTGCACTTGCATCTCCGATTTAACCGGGGCAGAATTGCGCCACTTTCAATGAACGCTCACTCGCGCCGCCAACCATCAGTCACAGCAAAGCCAGCCACGCTGGCACGGCTGCTGCTCAAGCACCAGCCGAAGGCCGAAATGGAATTGACCCACCAGTCTCCCTGGGAATTGCTGGTCGCCACGATCCTCTCTGCGCAATGTACCGACCAACGGGTCAATCAGGTTACGCCGGCGTTGTTCAAACGATTCCGTCGCCCGCAGGACTTTGCATCAGCCGCTCCGCTCGAACTCGAAACCCTCATCAAATCGACCGGGTTCTATAAGAATAAAGCCAAGCACTTGATCGGATGCGGCAAAGCCGTCACGGAACGATTCGGCGGGACGGTTCCGCAGCGCATGGAAGAATTGACGACCATCCCGGGGGTCGGCCGCAAGACCGCCAACGTGATCCTCGGAACCGCCTTCGGGCAACCGGCGATCGTCGTCGACACCCATGTCAAACGCGTGGCCAATCGACTGGGACTAACCACTTCTGACAATCCCGAGCGCATCGAACAAGATTTGCAACGACAATTCCCAGAAGCTCAATGGACCGCCATTTCACAGCGCCTCCTCCTACACGGACGCTATATCTGTCTGGCGCGCAAACCCCTCTGCAATTCATGCCCGCTCTACGCGGAATGTCACTGGAAAGGAAAGCTCCCGCAATGATTACCAGTATGACCGGATTCGGACGACGACAAGGAGCCTGGCAGGACGGGCAGATCACAGCGGAAATTCGATCGGTCAATCACCGCTTTCTCGAAACCGGCCTGCGACTGCCCAAGACCATGAGTGCGCGTGAAGAGCACATCAAGAAAGCCATTCAGGAACATTGCCGCCGCGGACGCGTAGACCTCACCGTCCTCGTGCAAGGCGGGCGGGGAGGATCACGTTCGCTCCAACTTGACGCTGATCTGGCGAAACAGTACCATCAGGCTCTCAGAAATCTCCAAAAGACGCTCAAGCTCAAAGGATCGATCGATGTCGGGCTCCTGGCAGGATTTCGTGATGTTATTACGATTTCCGACCAGCCGGCCGATGACCCGAAGCTCGCTGCACTCATTGAAAAACTGGTAGGCCAGGCGATTCAAGACCTGGTGAAGATGAGAAAGAAGGAGGGGACACTCCTCGCGGCGGATATTCGTGCTCGCATTGAGACCCTGCGCGGACTGAAGGCTCAAGTAGCCGCCAAAGCCCCGTCAGTGGCCCAGGATTCTTTTGATCGAATGAAAATCCGGCTTGAAAGGCTGCTGTCATCTGAGATTCCGGATGTGCCGAAATTGCATCAAGAGCTGGCCCTCTTTGCCGATCGCAGCGACATCACAGAAGAATTGGTCAGACTCGATGCACATATGATACAGTTCGACCATACACTTCAGAGTTCGGAGTCCGTGGGAAAAACGTTGGACTTTCTCCTGCAAGAGATGGGACGAGAGGTCAATACGATCGGCTCCAAGGCCAACGATGCCACGATCACGGCATCGGTCGTACAAATGAAGGCAGAGTTAGAGCGAATCAGAGAACAAATTCAGAACGTGGAATGATCAGCACCATGAGCACCAGTACGACGTCAACGGCATCCGACCCGCGTCCCTATGTCCCTGAGCGACGGGGCATTTTGTTTATCATTTCGGCGCCGTCCGGAACAGGAAAAACCACCCTCTGCAAGCAAATCACCGCATCAGTACCGGGGATTTGGCATTCCGTCTCCTACACCACCAGACAGCCACGCACAGGTGAAGAGCACGGACGGGAATACTTCTTCATCGAAGAGAAAATCTTTCAGGACATGGTGGCAAAAAACGAGTTCATGGAATATGCCCATGTCTACGGCAACTGGTATGGCACCCCGCGTAAAGCGCTGATGGATAAGATGGAGCAGGGGATCGACGTCCTGCTCGAAATCGACGTTCAGGGCGCCTTGCAGATTAAGAAGAAAGTGCAAGACGCGGTCTATATCTTCATTCTGCCGCCCTCAATGGAAACGCTGCGTACCAGACTCCAGAGCCGGGCCTCTGATACCCCGGAGGAAATTCAGCGTCGACTGCAGAAGGTGAAAGAGGAGGTGTGGAGTTTCCGCGAGTACTACTACATCGTGCGTAACGACAACCTGGAACAGTCTCTCAAAGAACTCCAGAGTGTGTTCCTGGCGGAACGCCTCAAGACGAAGCGACTCGATATGCATTGGCTCGAACAGAACTTTATTCTCGAGAAAGAATCCAAACCGGGAGATCGTGACCAATCTTCCATTGCTAAAGGGAGTACCGCGCACCATGATTGACATGCTCAACCTCTTGCCCCAGTACAAGCTCGGCCAATTCGACTCACGTCACCGGCTGGTGATCGTCGCCGCTCAGCGGGCCAAGCACCTGATCCAAGGCGCGAAGCGCTCGGGCCTCGTCCGGTTCACCAAGGAAACCACCTGCGCACTCGACGAAGTGCTGCGCGGAGAGGTCAATTATCTCGTGGGCGAAGAAGCTCGTGATGCCATGAAAGAAGCCAAGCGCGGTAAAGAAGGCGAGACCGAGCGATTGGCGATGATGACCGGTGAGGACGCCAAGGAAATTAAGAAAGAACTCAGCGTCTACGTAGATGACGCCGTCAAGCCCGCCCCCGCGGAGGAATAACGTTGGATTCAGAGACGACGCCAGGGACGTTGACCGGTAAACGGGTGGCGCTCGGCGTCACAGGAAGTATCGCGGCCTATAAGGCCGTGAGCCTTCTGCGTGCCCTCACACGACAGGGGGCCCGCGTCTCTGTCGTGATGACCAAGGCTGCGACTCAGTTCGTCACGCCGATGACCTTTGAAGTGCTGTCCGGCCAGGGCGTGACGACCGACCTCTTCGAAGCTCATCAAGAGATGAAGCATCTATCCATCCCGGAAGGGGCCGACGCCATTGTGGTTGCGCCGGCGACGGCCAACTTCCTCGCCAAGGCCGCTCTCGGACTGGCGGATGATGTCCTTTCGACCATGCTCCTTACCAGCCGCTGTCCCTTGATTGTGGTACCAGCCATGGACGGCGACATGTGGACTCATCCCACCGTCCAAGACCATGTCCGGACACTTCGATCACGAGGGGTGACTGTCCTCGACCCGGAGGAAGGGCCGCTCGCTTCCGGGTTGATCGCCCAAGGTCGGCTTGCCGCCGAAACTCGAATCCTGGAAGCCATTGAACAGATTCTCCTCCCGCTCGCCGATTTGAAAGGCCAGAGGATCCTCGTCTCAGCCGGCCCCACGCAAGAAGCCATCGATCCGGTTCGCTACATATCCAATCGCTCGTCTGGAAAGATGGGCTACGCCATTGCGGAAGCGGCCAGAAGCCGAGGCGCCGAAGTCATCCTCGTCAGCGGCCCCACCGCGCTGATACCTCCAGCCGGCATCCGAGTCGTCCCGATTACCACCGCCAAAGAAATGGCGGAAGCCATGTCGGCTCAATTCGGCTGGTCCTCCATCGTCATCATGGCTGCAGCCGTGGCGGACTTTCTCCCCAAGGCTCCCGCAACTCAAAAGCTGAAAAAGGGAACCGCCGCCGTACCGCCGCTTGAGTTGGAACGGGCCCCCGATATCCTGGCCATGCTCTCGGCCAAACGAACCGCCCAAATCCTGGTCGGCTTCGCCGCCGAGACACAGGACCTCATCGAACATGCAACCGGCAAGCTCACGGCGAAAGGCCTCGATCTGATCGTCGCCAACGATGTGACACAAGCAGGGGCGGGGTTCGGCAGTGAACAAAATGCGGCTATCATCCTCTCTCGCACCGGCACTCGACAGACCTTCGACCTCCGCCCAAAATCACAATTAGCTCACGATATCCTCTCGGCCATTGTAGAATTTGCGAAGAACGAACCTCGCAAACAGACTCCGGCTTCCGTGCGATAGGAGCCTCAATGGCATCAGCATCCCGGGCCAACGCCGCTGAAATCGATCGCCTGGCCATCACCCTGGCAAAAGACCCTTCTTCCAAAGCCTTTATTCCATTGGCTGAGGAATATGGCAAAGCCGGCATGTGGGCTGAAGCGGCAGGCGTCCTCGAAGACGGGCTGAAATACTACCCTGGATTTATCACCGCGATGGTTGCGCTGGGGCGCGCCTACGACCAACTCGGCCAACCGACCAAAGCCAAAGCCATCCTGGAAGAAGCGATCAAGATGAGTCCGGAAAACCTCCGGGCGCATCGAACCTTAGCAAAGATTTACACAGCCGAAGGCGCCACCACCCAAGCGCTCCGTTCATGCGATGTCATTCTGGCGCTCAATCCCTTAGATCAAGAATCGCTCTCGCTACGCGCCAGCCTGGGCGCCGCCAGCCCCAACGTATCCGAAACATCTACGGCACCGGCTGCAAAAGCATCCATCGTCCAGCCCCAAGCTGCGGTTGAAGCGCCGCCACATACGCCAACGGTTGCAGAACAGCCAGCCCTCGCGCAAGAAATAGAACCCGCTGCATTCGCGGTGGAATTAGCCCTACCGGACGTCGTAGCCGATGCCACCACCACTATGGCCTCCGCTCTTGAAGCAGATCCGCCCCAAGCACAAGCCCCGTCACCCGTTGACGCTGTAATGGCAGCTGATCTCGTCATCGAACCGACGCCAGCGCCGTCTCCATCGAGAAACCAAATCGCCGCTCGTCGACTGGAGCAGATGCTGCAATCCATCGACGCGCGCCGCCGTGACCGACCTGCTCCCGAAGCCACCGCAGCCGCCTCTCAATCCTAACCAAAGGTTTGACCCTCTCCGACAGGGCTGCTAGAATGCCGCCGCTGAGCAGCTTGTTCGTGCTCCCAATCTTTTTCGCAACTTCGGAGGCAGTGCGTACCAGCAATGGTTCGAATCCTTGTGCTACATGGGCCCAATCTCAACCTGCTCGGGTCCCGGGAGCAATCTATTTACGGCACGACCACGCTGGATGAAATCGATGCCGCCATTGCCCAGGCAGCCGAGAGCTTGAATATTGCAGTCGATACCCGCCAATCGAATGTGGAAGGGGAGTTAGTGACCTGGATCCAGGAGGCGCGGACGGGTTATCACGGCATCATCATCAATCCGGCCGCCTACACCCATACCAGCGTAGCCATTCGAGATGCCCTAGCCGCCGTCGCCCTGCCGACCGTGGAAGTGCATCTCTCGAACATTTACCAGCGGGAAGCATTCCGGCATCATTCCTACATCGCAGGCGTGGCGATGGCGCAACTCTCCGGTTTCGGACCAGCCGGCTATCTCCTCGCCCTCCAGGGCCTCCTCGAACATCTCCTGGAGCAGGGCACTAAAACAGGCGCGGCCGCATCACAACCCGTCCGCCGAACCCGCCGACGAAAAGCATGAGCACCACGCATTGAATCACCGTGTGAGGACGAAGGGAGTCTGCAGTGATTTCGACAGTTGATTTTCGCAATGGCGTTCGCCTCATGGTCGAAGGCGACCCTTTTTACATCGTCGAGTTTCAGCATGTGAAACCGGGCAAAGGCGGCGCCTTCGTTCGGACCAAACTGAAGAGCTATCTGACCGGCAACTTACTCGACCGCACGTTCCGATCCGGCGAGCGCTTCGATGAACCGAAGCTCGATGAACGGGAAATGCAGTTCCTCTATGCCACCGACGACGACTACACCTTCATGGATAACGAGAGCTATGAACAGCTCACGTTTGCCAAGAAGACGTTGGGGGAGAACGCGGATCTGATCAAGGAAAACATGCTCGTGAAGATTCTCGTCTACGAGCATCGACCGATCGATGTCGAACTCCCCAATTTTATCGAACTCAAAGTCGTGGACGCCGATCCGGGCGTGCGCGGGGACACCGCCTCCGGCGGCACCAAGCCCGCCACGGTCGAAACCGGCGCGATCATCAAAGTTCCCCTCTATCTGGAGGTAGGCACCGTGATTAAGATCGACACCCGCACCAGATCCTATGTGGAGCGCGTCAGGTGAGCAAGCGGAAACCGGCTCGTCCGAAAACCAAACAGCCTCGCCCGATCGTGCTGCCTCAGACTTTTCCTGGAATGCAGGGGCAGGCCGACACGATCTTGACCGGCTCGCAGACCAAGCAGATTCAGGACCTGATCGATCTGCTCCGCCGGAATAATCTGACGGAGTTGGAACTCGAACGGCAGGGCGTCCGCATCCGCGTGCGGCATGAAGTCGGGATGAAGACCGTCACCACGTCGGTGCAGGAAGCAGCCCCGGCGTCGACACAGTCCGGCAACCAGCCGGCGCCGTCCTCCGGCCCCTCGGCTGAAGAAACCGCCGGCATGGTCACCATCACCTCGCCGATCGTCGGCACCTTTTATCGGTCGCCGTCGCCCGATGCCGATCCCTATGTCGAAGACGGGGATTACGTCAAGAAGGGCCAGGTGCTGTGCATCGTCGAAGCCATGAAGCTGATGAACGAAATCGAATCTGAAACCGACGGGCGTATCGTGAAGATCCTGGCGGAGAGCACGAAGTCCGTCGAGTACGGACAGGCGCTGTTCCTGATCGATCCCAAAGCGACGCAATAGTTCGCCTCATCGATACACCTCGGAGTGACTGCGTGTTCAAGAAAGTTCTGATTGCGAATCGCGGAGAGATCGCCCTTCGGGTCATCCGCGCCTGTAAAGAGCTCGGCATCAAGACCGTCGCCATCCATTCGGAAGCCGACGCCGCCAGCCTGCACGTCCGCGCCGCCGATGAAAAAGTCTGCGTGGGTCCGGCCGAAGCGGCCCTGAGCTATCGCAATATTCCCAATGTCCTGAGCGCGGCGGAAATCTCCGGCGCCGATGCCATCCACCCCGGCTACGGATTCTTGTCCGAGAACGCCCACTTCGCCGAAGTCTGCGAATCCATCGGCATCAAATTCATCGGCCCGTCGTCCGAGAACATCGCCATGCTCGGCGACAAAGCCAAGGCGCGCGAAATTGTGATGAAGCGCGGCCTGCCCGTGACCCCCGGCAGCCCCGGCGAACTCCGAAGCGAAGAAGAGGCCCTGCAGGCCGCACAGAAAATCGGTTTCCCCGTCATCATCAAGGCCACCGCCGGCGGCGGCGGACGCGGCATGCGCGTCGTCAACAAAGCCGAGGACCTGGCCCGCGCGTTTCAAGCCGCCCAGGCCGAAGCCAAATCGACCTTCGGCAACGAAAGCGTGTATCTGGAACGATATTTCCTTGAACCACGCCATATCGAAGTGCAGGTCATGGCCGACAATCGCGGCCATGTCATCCACCTGGGCGAACGGGATTGCTCCATCCAGCGGCGACACCAGAAGCTACTGGAAGAAACTCCGTCACCGGCGATTGATGACAAGCTGCGAAAAGAAATCGGACGCGTCGCGGTCGAAGCCGTGAAAGCCGCCCACTACCGAAACGTCGGCACGGTGGAATTCCTCCTCGACAAGGATCGCAATTTCTTTTTCATGGAAGTGAACACCCGCATTCAGGTCGAACATCCGATCACCGAAATGGTGACCGGCGTCGATTTGATTAAGGAACAAATCCGTCTGGCCGCCGGGCTTCCCTTGCCCCTCCGGCAGCAAGACGTGGTCATGAACGGCCACAGCATGGAATGCCGGATCAACGCCGAAGACCCGGAGAAATTCACGCCATCGCCAGGACTCATTACGAAATACAATCCGCCCGGCGGATTCGGCGTGCGCGTCGACTCCGTGATGCAAACCGGCGCGATTGTGTCACCGCACTACGATTCGATGATCGCCAAGCTGATCACGCACGGCCGCGACCGGCAAGAATGCATGGCCCGCATGCGCCGCGCCCTCGATGAATTCGTTATCGAAGGCATCAAGACCACCATCCCGCTCCACCGCCGCATCCTCGACGACCCCGACTTCCAAAAAGGCCACGTCTCCACGACCTTCTTGGAACGCTTCCTAGCGAGCTAAAACCCGCTGCTGAAACTCCACCTCTTGGCTTGAATCAAGAAATTCTCGTCTAGGCGAACCAAACTCCCGACAGAGAGATGCAAGGTCAAGCAACGACCCCGGCTCTGCCTCTCAGGGCTAGTAGATGCGCCAGATTGGAGCGCTAGGATCGTGCTTGGGAATATCGGAATCCCGACAGCGGAACTGTCCCTTGTAAATGAATGGAATCTTCATGAAGACGGGAATGCAGGAATCAGTGAGGGTGGCTTCGACGATCAAAGCCTCTTTGCGAACTTGAATAATCCCGCCATTCTTCAAATACAGTTTGACAAGTCTACAGACAATGCTGGGGTCTGCTCCCTGGGAAGTGGACTCGCCAACGGCACCTTCATAGCAGACCAAGTTGGGAGACACCGTGATACGTCTCTTGCCGCCGACAGCCATACCATTCAATCCCAAGATGATTCCTTGTTGCTGCAAAGACAGGATGCCACTCTCGACAACGTCATTGTGAATGAATACATCACCTTGCATTCCAAAATAGCTGATGGCGGGACCGCGATAAATGGGCTTGCTATCCCCGGAGGCATAGCGGACTTCGATGTCCGCAGTGACTTTGCGGCCCACGGCAGCGAGGGGGCCGTCACCGATCTTGACATCCTCGATCATAAGGAGCTTTCGCTTCAACTGTTCGAGGGCCTGTCGCCATTCGGAGGAAAGTTCGACGGGTTTGTAACCTCCACTTTCTTCACTAATGTAACACCCAACTTGGGTCATGCCGAGAATAAGAATAATCAAAGCGTGCTTCAGCATAGTCTCTCCTTCGGTAGCCAAACTGTATCGACTGATCGAAAGATGGTCAACGAAAGATGTGTCTTCAACGCACCCCTCGCAGTCTGAGCAGTAGCCGCTTGGCTTCGGCCTCCTGTACAATGCGCCTCCATGCGAACCGCACATTCTCTTCATCTACTCACCGGGCTCTACCTCATTCTCGATCCGTCGGTGGCATCGACCAGATCGTTACGTGATGCGCTACGGCAATCCGCTCAAGCCGGGGTGAAGATCGTTCAATACCGCAATAAGAACGCCTCAATGAAAGAGGCTTACGCGGAAGCGTTGCCACTCAGGAAGCTTGCGGAGGAGTTGGGCGTCCTGTTCATTGTGAATGACCGCTGCGATTTGGCGCTGGCGGTGGATGCGGACGGGGTACATCTGGGACAGGGAGATCTACCACTCGATCTTGCGAGAAAGGTGATGGGACCGGACAAGCTAATCGGCATCTCGACTCACAATGCCGATCAGGTTCGGGAGGCGAGTGCCGGTAAGCCGGACTATCTCGGGTTCGGTCCGATCTTCAAACCGGGCTCAAAGCAGGATCACGATCCGGTCGTAGGGATTGAAGGCCTGCGGGCGATTCGTACACTCACGTCATTGCCGGTCTTTGCCATCGGCGGGATTGCAGTGGAGAACGTCGGTGACGTAATGAAGGCAGGCGCGAACGGAGTCGCCGTCATCTCGGCCATTCTGAAAGCACCGGACATCAAGCAAACAGTCAGCGAGTTCCTCTCACAGATGCCAGCACCAGCTTCGTAAGCTTCTTCATCTCGCTACTCGCTGCCAGCTTTCCTACAGCCCAATCATACCGCGCATCAACGCCAGCCATGTAGGGGAGTGGTCCTATTACCGGCACTCCGGCAGACTCCCGCAGCAATTCTAGGGTCGAACGTTCCTGTCGTCGTGCCACAGGGGTTTTCGCTGGAACCGTTTGATTCAATACCAGTGCAAGGATCGGAATCTTGCACGCACGTAATGCATTGAGCGTGAGCATGGCGTGATTCACTCCGCCAAGTCCGGCTCGTCCGACAACCAGCACCGGGGCCTTCAGCTTCTCGATCAAATCCAGCACATCGACCGTTGAAGTGATCGGCACATGCACACCACCCGCGCCCTCAACCAATAGGAGATCATGCAGTGCTTGCAGCTTGCGATACGCCTGCACGATCGTCGAGATCTTGATCGTTCGCCGTTCAGCCCGGGCGGCATCCAGCGGCGCAACCGGAAGCCGGAAAGAATAGGGCCGGACAAGATCGAGGGCATCCGAGACCTGCGCCGCCTGTACGAGCCGACCGGCATCGGAGGGTCGGCCTTTCACCACACCGGTTTCGACCGGCTTCATCACGCCCACAGATAGTCCACGACGGCGCAAGGCCACGGCCAGCGTTGCCGTTGTCAGGGTCTTTCCCACACCGGTATCAGTCGCCGTGATAAAGAGAGCCGTCATGCCTTCCTCTCTCGCGTCAGACATTCCGGCTGTCGCAATTCCAGACCTGGCCCGACAGATCGTGGAGCTGCGCCATGTGCACAATCGTCCTCGCGACCTCTTCAATCGCGGGTGGACGACGGAGTGCATGGTCAGGCCAGTTAGGATCATCGGGCATCGTTCCCTCTGAGAGGCCGGTCCGATGCCACCCCGGCAAGACCAGATTCACCCGTACGTTCTGCGGCCCCCATTCCTGCGCCGCTGTCTTGACCAATCCAATCAAGCCTGCCTTCGACGCCGCATACGCTGCTTGACCGGCTGATCCATGGTATCCCGCGTGCGAACCGATCACGACAATTGAACCGCCGCCTTGAATCAGCAGGGGAGAGGCCATCGCCTGAAGACAATGAAAGGTGCCGGTGAGATTCGTGTGTATGACACTCATCCATGCATCTTCTTGCTGCCGCAGCACCAGACTACTTGCCGCAATCCCTGCATTGCAGATAAAGGCGGCCGGCGGTGACGCCTGATCGCTGAACATCTCGACCATCTGTCGAACGGATTCTCCCTCACGCACATCCGCTTGATAGAGACCGCCGGTTCCACCGGTCACGCGGACGGCGCGTAACGTCTTGGCAGCCTCTGCCTTCTGCCGGTGATAATGCACCCCGACGTACCAACCGGCTGCCGCAAAGGCCCGGCAAATTGCGCGCCCGATACCCCCTGATGCTCCCGTCACCAGGACCGATTGCCGGTTTGGTTTCCGCGTCACCATTCGCGTCGCTGATTTGATTCGCCTTGGGGAAGCCATGATGACGGGATTATGTCGGCAGCCATTCGACAACGCAAGCCTGGGGAATCCGCATCGCCCCATGCCTTGCTGCCTCCTCAATGCCTATGGTACGGTCCTTCCAACAGAGGAGGATCCTGATGCCGCACGTCCCCCAAGCCTTGCCCCATGTGTTGTCGTCACTCGCGTTGACCGCCGTGCTGTTCGCCGTTGGACCATTCGCGACCACGCCGCTGGCAGCAGAGGAGCCCTCGCACATCGACCAATCCGCCGATTACTTTCCCGACCAGATCGGCACCCGCTGGCATTACCGCGGGCAGATCTCCGAAGGCCCGGTACAGGTGATCGATAATAAGTTCTTCGTCAACACGTCCTCGGTCACTGGAACCAAGAAGCTCAACGGAGTGACGGTCACCATCTTCCACGATACGAACCCCGGCAACCACGGTGAATCCGACAGCTACTACCGCCGCGACAGCGTCGGCATGGTGTACTACGGATCCGATCCCGGCACGCCGCTGGAACGACAGATCGTGCCCTATCAAATCGTCCGTTTTCCCATCACCATTCCATCGTCGTTTCAGCAATTCAACCGGAGCGGGCTCGACTTCGGCAGCGATATGGATCGAGACGGCGTGAATGAAAAAGTCGATATGGTCGGCACGACGAGTGCGATCGGTCGCGAAACGATCACCGTCCCGGCCGGAACCTATTCGAATGCCGTGAAAGTAGAAGCCCGCATGACCATGCAGATCCATCTGTCCGGCGGAGACAGACCGGCCCGTGGCACCGATGTGATGACCGCCTGGTTTGCCAAAGGGGTCGGGCTGGTTAAATATGTCGAACGGCAGGAATTGTCCGCTTCGAAGGAAGATCGCGGCATGGTGACGGAGATTACCGAAGAGTTGGAAGAATTTACGCCGGCTCGCTAGCAGGCTGCTCAGGATCAGCCTGTAACCTTGTCACGAATCAGTCCGTCGCCTCAAATCCGCGGCGCAGCGTATTTTCGCTGATCACACGGGCCACCATAAACTGCGGCAGATACTCGTCGCCTCCCGCCTTTGCGCCGACTCCGGAAAGCCGGTGGCCGCCGAACGGTTGCCGGCCGACTAGTGCCCCGGTGATCGGACGGTTCACATATAGATTCCCGACATCGAACCGCTCCCGCGCCAGCGCCAGGTTCATCGGGCTGCGCGAGTAGATACCGCCAGTCAGGGCGTAACTGGTGGAGTTGGCCATCTCCAGCGCGGCTGTCACCGTCGCCGCCTTCATCACCGCCAACACCGGGCCGAAGATTTCCTCTTGCGCCAGACGATGGTGCGATGACACATCCGCAAACACGGTCGGCCCCACGAAATGCCCCGGCCATTCGGTCGATCGGCGAATGAGCAGCCGGCCTTCTTGCTGGCCCATCGCGATGAACGCCTCGATTCGTTCCTTTGCTCGGGCATCGATCACCGGACCCACTTGCGTTCCAGGGTCGAGCGGATCGCCGATGGAGAGGCTCATCACCGCGTCATGCAGTCGCGAGAGAAATTGGTCATACACACTCTCCAGTACGATGGCTCTCGAACAGGCCGAACATTTCTGCCCGGCATATCCGGTAAAGGACGTCACCACACCTGCGATCGCCTCATCGAGATCCGCCGTATCATCGACAATGATCGCATTCTTGCCACCCATCTCGGCGATCACCCGTTTCACCACAGACCGGCCAGGCGGCATGGCCGCAGCACCGGCGATCAACTGCAAGCCGACATCCTGTGACCCGGTAAACGCAATAGTCGATATCTCCGGGCTCGCGGCCAGTGCCCGGCCGATTTCAGGCCCTCCCGGCAAACAGATCACTGCACCGGATGGGACGCCGGCCTCATGCAGGATGTCGGTGAGCAACCGCCCCATGAGCGGGGACCGTTCCGATGGCTTGAAGAGGACCGTATTGCCGGTGACGAGAGCGGCGCTGACCATGCCGGCCGGAATCGCGAGGGGGAAATTCCACGGTGCAATCACCGCCGCCACGCCACGCGGTGCATAGACCCGATGATTGCGCTCTCCCGGGTAATCGCCCAGTTGAAGCGGGGAGGCCAACCGGTCCATCTGCCCGGCATAGAATTCAAGGAAGTCGATGGCCTCGGCCACATCCGCGTCCGCGTCGCGCCACGGCTTGCCGACTTCAAGAATTTCCCAGGCAGCGAGCTCGTCCCTGCGTTCCCGCATGAGGGCCGCCGCACGCCGCATAATGGCACTGCGCTCTGTCCCAAGTTGAGACCGCCAATCCGCCGCCGAAGACACCGCCAAGGCCGCTGCCGCTGCCACATCGGGAACAGCAGCGGAGGGCACCAGTGCCACAACCTCATCGGAGTGCGCAGGATTGCGTGACTCCATGCGTGCTCCGGTCAACCGAAGTTCCCGATGCGGCAGGTCCCAACTATGCCCCGTCTGCGAACAAACCTTGCCGATGGCCGCTTGCATCGCCGTTCGACTGGCGATCCTTGAAAAATCACGCGGCGGTTCATTCAGAAACGCATCGGCGGGGCGGGAAGACAGTATCGGGGATGAAGCCGCCGGTACCGGAGGAGCTAAGAGCCTGTGCAACGATTGCGACTCCACATATTCCTTGCGTAGAAAGGATTCGTTGGACGTGTTCTCCAGCAAGCGTCTGACGAGATAGGCCATGCCCGGCAGAAGCCGTCCGACCGGCGTATAGAGCCGCACGCGCCGGCCATACGCCGCCATCGCCTGCTGAAAGGGTTCGGCCATGCCATAGATCATCTGATATTCAAGCGCCTCCGGTGGAACCGTGAGTGATTCTGCCACGGCCTCGATCACGGCTAAGGTTCGAAGATTGTGAGTGCCGAACGCCGGACGAATCAGATCGCGATGCCGCAGCAGCAACGGAATCAGCGCCTCATAGTTCGCGTCTGTCTCGGCTTTCTGCACAAACAACGGCACCGGCCATCCGGCCTGCCGATAGCGAACGGTGTCTGAATCCCAATAGGCGCCCTTCACCAAACGGATGGTGATCGGCGTGCCACGCCGTTCTACCCATGCGATCACGTCATGGATATCGCGCTCCGTCTCCCGATGGTAGGCCTGCATGGCCACGCCGGCATGCGCAAAGGAACGGTAGGGCTCTTCTGCGAACAGCCGGCGAAAGATATCCAACAGCAGGTCTTTGCTGTCGGCCTGCTCCATGTCGAAAATCAGTCCGCACGCCGTTGCCGCCGCCAGATCGACGATCGGCCGCAGGCGCGCTGCCACCGCCTGATAGGTCCCGTCGGGATCAATGGGATCCAACCGTGAAGTGAGTGCGGAGATCTTCAGCGAGAGTTGGACCCGTGGAAGCACCCCGAGATGGTCCTGTTCCAAGCGGGACACTGCCGGCCATCGAGCGGCCTCGTGCGCGAGTTCGGACAACGCCGCGAGGCAACGATCGCGATATTGATCGGCTTCCAGGTTGCTGATCGTCGCCTCACCCAACAGATCAACAGACCAGGCCCGTTCCTCCTTCCACAATCCCGCAAGGACGGGGAGGGCATCGGCCACCGATCCTCCGGCTATGAACGTCCGCGCCATCTGCTCGACTTGATGGCGAATCGATTTCCCTGTGATCGCGGCCCCCAGACTTGTGGCGGCAAGGGCCTTCATCCCCCAGTGTAGTCCCCACACATGGCCATGGCTCGCGCCGAAATATTCTTCCGCCAGCTTCACGACTGCCTGGTCCGACGCCAGGGCAGGGAGCACATCGATGAACCGGAATAGCTGCACCTTGAAGGCCGGATCTTTCATGGCGAGATTGATCACGCCTTGCGACCACCAACGCCCCTCGAACAGGGTGGGCGCGCGTCCGGCAGAAAGTTGCGAGAGATGGGTTCCAATGCGAGTGATGGCGGGTTCAAGCGATGCAGCGTGCGGCACCATGCGGCCTCCTGGACGATGACCACTCTTGACTCGATCAGTATACGCCGATCATTCGCCGGCTGCGCCATTCAGAACGCAATTTCACGGCTCAAACGGTCGCAAATGGAATGAAGAAGCAGTTGTAAAGCATGAGTGTGTTCGCTAACATAAGAAGAAAATTCACGTTCATCGCCACATTGCCGGTGAACGATAGACTCTCCAGCTTCAGGAGGATGAATGGCCGCGCCTGATCACGCCGTATCGACTGATTACCGTGGGTTTTCGTACATGAACTTCGTGCTGTTTTGCGCCGTCGTCGCGGCCACCGTCATTGGCATTCCGCTATACGGATACTTTGTCGGGTTCACCCTCTTCGATTGGATTCTCTCCTTCGTCATGTATATCGTGACCGGCATGGGAATTACCGTCGGATACCATCGTCTCGTCTCCCATCAGAGCTTCGAATGTCCCAACTGGGTCAAGCGATGCGCACTGGTTGCGGGAGGATGGGCGTTGCAAAACTCGGCGCTCCTGTGGTGCGCGGACCACATTCGCCACCATGCCCGCACGGATACGGATGAAGATCCGTACAACGCCAGCCGAGGGTTTTGGCACAGCCACTGCGGCTGGCTTTTTTACGAAACCCCTCACCGCACCAACAAGTATGAAATCCGGCTGCGCCGCGACCCCGTAATCCTCTGGCAACACCGCTACTATTGGGTGATCGTGGCATCCGGATTGGCGATCCCCTTTGCCCTGGGCGTGTGGTGGCATCAAACCTGGATGGGCGGGGTCAGCGCACTGCTGCTCGGCGGACTCTTCCGCATGTTCATGGTGCTGAACTCCACCTTTACCATCAATTCGCTCTGTCACATGATCGGCAGTCAGCCGCACGGGACACAGGACAGCAGCCGCGACAGCTGGCTGATCTCCTTCGTGAGCTTCGGCGAGGGCTATCACAACTATCACCACACCTATGCACGCGACTACCGCAACGGACCCAAGTGGTATAATTTCGACCCCTCGAAGTGGATCATCTACACGCTCTCGCTGTTCGGATTAGCGACCAATCTGCGTCGGCTCGACCCCTCGGTGTTCTAGATTCTTCTCCCGTTTCCCCAGTCGGGCCATAGCCGCCTATGGTCCGACTGGCCCATTTCCTTTCTCCCGGCGCATCGCTTATGATGGCCAGAGTACGGTGACGACATCTCTCTTGGCCGCTATCGCAGAGCTGCGCGCGGACACGACGATATAGCGGAGGATTGATCCATGGCAGACGAACATACCCACGAAGCACAGCAGGCCCCGGCAAAAGACAATCTCATTCCCGGCGTGAAACATGTCATTGCCGTCAGCAGCGGCAAAGGCGGCGTCGGCAAATCGACGGTCGCCTCGAATCTGGCCTGTGCACTGGCTCTGACCGGGGCAAAAGTCGGGCTGATGGACGCAGACCTGTATGGCCCCAACATCCCCATGATGATGGGCAGCTCTAAGGGGCCGGAACAAAAAGACGGCAAGATCGTCCCGGTTGAAAATTACGGCGTCAAATTAATCTCGATGGCCTACCTGGTGCCGGAAGAAGCGCCGCTCGTGTGGCGGGGCCCGATGGTCCATCAATATCTGCAGGCATTTTTCCGCGACGTGCTGTGGGGCGATCTGGATTACTTGCTGCTCGACTTGCCTCCCGGTACCGGAGATGTCCAACTCTCCATTTCGCAAATGGTGCCGTTAGCCGGCGCCATTACGGTGACCACGCCGCAGGAAGTGGCGCTCTACGATGTCCGCAAGGGCATGGCCATGTTCCAGAAGGTGAACGTCCCGCTGCTCGGCATCGTCGAAAACATGAGCTCGTTCGTCTGCGGCCATTGCGGCGAACGCACCGATATTTTTTCGCATGGCGGCGGAGAACGCGCCGCGGAGAAGCTGGGTATTCCCTTCCTCGGGCGCATTCCCATCGATCCGGCGATTCGCGACGGAGGCGATTCAGGCCATCCCATCGTGGTGGGCAATCCCGCCTCTCCCCAGGCAGCCGCGTTTCGCGACATTGCACAAAAGATCATCGCCGCGTTGGGCGGGACGGAACAGAGCGGCTCGTCCATCGACAGCCTGCTGAAGAAGATCAAGCAACCATTTACCAATAGCTAACAGGACAGCTCACAGCGGAGGAACGGCAATGGGAGACTATGTACGAGTCGCGGGCACCGCGGATGTGAAACCGGGGCATGCCATCGTCGCCGAAGTCAACGGCAAGACCTTGGCGGTCTTCAATGTCGATGGCACCTTTCACGCGATCGACAATACCTGCGTGCATCGTGGCGGACCGTTGGGTGAAGGGGACGTCGAAGGCAATGTCGTGACCTGCCCCTGGCACGGCTGGCAGTTCAACGTCACGACGGGAGAATGCCTCAAAAACCCTGCGGCGAAAGTCGAAGTATATCCCGTCAAGGTCGAAGGCGATGACATCACAGTCCTCGCGTAATCTTCTCACACGAAAAGAGGCACACTGATGACGACCACCACAAAAGATCAGACCGAGATCGCCGCGGCTTTGGTGCGGCTCTATGTGTTCCTGGCGCAATACCTCGACCGCTGCTTCGATGAAGCCGCCCGCAAGAGTTATCCGGACGCAGAACTGCAGGCCCACCTGACGGAGACACGCCGGCAGCTCATGGACATTCTCTCCGTGAACCCCGTCGTCAAAAAGAAACTCGGAGAAGAATGCGACCGGATCCTGGCGCTGGGTGCGACCTGCTTGAAATCCGGCGGCGGCGAACCGAGCATCCGTGAATCGATTCAGGCGGAGCGGGTAGTCCTCAAAAGCAAAATGCTCGCGCTGAGCGATCTCGTCGCGGTATTCCGCGCATTGGAGTAGGATCTCGCAGGCGATGGCAGAGGGCGGCCTCGACAAGCATCAACTGGCGGGATTGGACCATCGAGAGCGGGGCTTCAGCCGTCCCGTCGAATTCGAGCACACAGGCGGCTCCTTGTGCGCCATCTTGCGGTATGAAACGATTCGCTTCAGCACCGAGCCGCAGCCGTCGCAGGACGCGGCGCTCCTCGCACTGATTCAAGTGTTGCACGCGCAGGGCTATCGACAACTCAGAACCCAGGTCAGTTTTCGCAACGGCACCTACCTCGGCTCGCAAGAACTGTGGGTCGAATATCCGGACCCGGCGGCGCCGGTCAAACCGAAGGGGTGGCTGTCCACAATCGCCGGATGGTTTCGGCCTCGGACGCAGAGCGATACTCCCTCATGAGCTTGATTTCCATCGACCAACTCCGATCGTCTGAACGCCCGCGCTTGCCGGCCTGGTTCAAAGTCAACGCCCAGACCGGGCCGGATTATCTCGACATCAAGCAGACGATGGATCGCCTCGCGCTCCACACCATCTGCGAAGAAGCCCGCTGCCCCAATCGATGGGAATGTTGGAACGCGCGCACTGCCACCTTTCTGATTCTGGGCGACATCTGCACCAGGCGCTGCCATTACTGCTCCGTCGAAACAGGGAGACCGCATGCCGTCGATCACGGAGAGCCAATGCGGGTCGCCGAAGCCGTGCAGGCGCTCGGCCTCCGGCATGCCGTCGTCACCTCGGTAAATCGTGACGAACTGCCGGACGGTGGCGCCGCGATCTTCGCGGAAACGATCCGACACACGAGACAGCTGAGCCCGACCTGTACGATTGAAGTCTTGATCCCTGATTTCGAAGGGAACGACGCCGCGCTCACAACAATCTGTCGGGAGAAGCCGGAGATCCTGAACCACAACATTGAAACCGTCCGGCGGTTGTTTCCCTCGCTCAGACCGCAAGGCAAATATCAACGGTCGATTGAATTACTCGGCAGCGCCAAGCAGCAGGGGATGACCACCAAGTCCGGCTTGATTCTGGGCATGGGAGAAACGCTCGACGAAGCCCGCCAAGTCATGCGCGACCTGCGAGCCGTCGATTGTGACATCATGACGATCGGACAATATCTCCAACCGACGAGAGAGCATCTCCCGGTCGCCCGGTATTACGATCCCGCCGACTTCGCCCTCTTAAAAGAGGAGGGACTCGCCATGGGCTTTACCCATGTCGAATCAGGACCGCTGGTGAGAAGCTCCTATCATGCCGAACAACAGGTCGTTCGCACGACACCCTCCTAGCGTTGCTGTTCCCTCGACACCATCCCCCTTCTTCCCCTCTATTATTTTTCTGATCACCACGTGAAAGCATCCAGATACTTTCTGGCGTTAGTGTCTACATTAATAGACGGGTCCACCACTTAAGCTCCAACCAAATAGTCCGATAGATGTGCACACGGATGGCCGGTCCGGCTTGAGCAATGGGGACATGCTGAGCTAGCCCGGGTTTGACGGACACCTCAAATGGGGGCACGATAGCTCCCGAGGAGGTGCGACATGGGCCAACGACGACGGTTCACCCCCGAGTTTAAGCGGCAAGCCGTGCAATTGCTCAATGCCGGGCAACGCCCCGCGGCTGAGATTGCCCGTGAGCTGGGCGTCCCACGCAATCGTCTCTATAAATGGCAAAAAGAAGTGGCCACACATGGTGGGGCCTTCCCGGGGTCCGGTCGGCACGCCGAACCCGCTGCGGAACTCGCACGGCTCCAGCGAGAATTGGCGCGGGTCACGGAGGAGCGCGACATTTTAAAAAAAGCCGCCGCGTTCTTTGCGAGGGAGTCCACGTGAGATACGCGTGTATTCGGACGCAGGAACGGATCCATCGTGTCAGTCGCTTGTGTGCCGCCCTCGCGGTCAGTCGCAGCGGCTACTACGCTTGGCGGGACCGACCCGTGAGTGCACGAGTTGCAGCGGATCAACACCTGCTCCCAGTCCTGCGGGACGTACATCAGCAGACACGCGAAGGGTACGGCGCCGTGAAACTCTGGCAGGTGCTGAAGGCGCGTGGCATTCGATGCGGCCGCCATCGGGTGGCCCGACTGCGGAAACTCGCGGGACTCGAAGCTCGACGGGTTCGGCGCTTCCGCGTCATCGTCGCACACCATCAGTTGCCTCCACCGGCACCCAACCAGCTTCAGCAGTGTTTTGTCACAACGGGACTCAATCGCGTGTGGGTTGGGGACATGACCCACGTGCCCACGCGAGCGGGCTGGCTCTATGTCGCGGTGCTCCTGGATTTGTATTCGCGCCGAGCGATCGGCTGGGCCATGAGTGCCCGGCCCGATCAACAGCTGACGCTGGATGCCCTGGCAATGGCGGTCCGCCAACGCCGCGTCCGGCCCGGCCTGATTCATCACTCCGATCAGGGGGCGCAATATAGCTGCTTGGCCTATCAACGGCAGCTCGTGAGGCTCGGCATGATTCCGAGCATGAGCCGGAAGGGCAACTGCTATGACAACGCGGTGGCAGAGAGTTTCTTCAGCACGCTCAAGAATGAGTTGGTCCATCACCAGGCGTATCACACGCGGGAGGAGGCGAGCCGAGAGATCTTTGCGTTTATCGAAGGGTTCTACAATCGCCAGCGGCTCCATCAGAGTCTGGCGTATCTCAGTCCACTGGAGTTTGAGCGACGGAGCAGTGACTCTTAACCTGGTGTCCACGAAACCCGGGCTAGCTCATGCTCCCTCCATGCCAGGCCCATTTCAAATTGAGCACTGCCAGAGACCGAGACCGTCTCTTGCGAGGAGTGACTATGTCCCTAGCTGAAGTGAAAGACAGCTACAGCCGTTGCTGTGTGAACCCGAAGTTCTTCGATATGTTCTACGGCAACTTCCTGGCCAGCCATCCCACGATTGCTCCGATGTTTGCCAAAACCGAAATGTCCAAACAGAAGTCGCTCCTCAGGCAGGGGATCTCGATGATGTTTATGCATTTAGGCGGCAATGGCGTGGGCACAACCGGCATCGATCGAATCGGGGAGAGTCATAGCAAGAAGAAGATGAACATCGATCCGAATCTGTATCACTTTTGGATCAATTCGCTCGTCAAGAGCGTGAAAGAATGTGATGCGGAGTTCACCCCTGCGCTTGAGACTGAATGGCGAAAAACACTCCGGAGTGGAGTGGATCGCATTGTGTCGTTCTACAATACATGAACACCATCCTTTAAGCAGATCGCAGGCAGAGCCGCCATCACCGATTGATGGCGGCCCTGTCAGTTGAAGACATATTCATCCCCGCACAAAATACGGAATCGCCATCAACACCACACCGACTAAGACCAGCACATAGACGTTGGCAATAAAGTAGGGGAAGACACAGAGGGCAACGCCGACGCAGAGCGGGACCACAGCCCGTTGCTTTCTGCCATAGATAAAGAAGCCAACGCCGATCGATCCAAAGAGCATCCCCCACATCAATACAGCCGTACTGCCCAATTCAAACATGGCTCAGGGTCTCACTGTGCTGAGGCAAACACCTTGGCGATCAGCTCCTGGGCCTCACCTTGAATCCGCTTCAAATGCTCCTTGCCGCGAAAGCTCTCCGCGTACAGCTTATACACATCTTCGGTGCCCGATGGCCTGGCCGCGAACCAGCCGTGATCCGTCACGACTTTCAATCCGCCGATTGCCGCCCCGTTGCCTGGCGCCGTCGTCAGCATGGCGAGGATCCGGTCACCGGCCAATTCCGTGGCGCGCACCTGGGCAGGGGAGAGCTTGGAGAGAATCACCTTCTGTTCAGGCGTCGCGACGGCATCGATTCGCTCGTATACCGGCTCACCCAACTCCTGAGTCAGATCGCGATAGAGTTCCGCCGGATTCTTACCGGTTGTCGCCATCATCTCGGCCGCCAGTAGATCCATAATAATGCCGTCTTTGTCGGTAGACCACACCGTTCCATCCCGTCGTAAGAATGACGCCCCGGCGCTTTCTTCACCGCCGAATCCCAGCGAGCCGTCCAACAGTCCACTCACAAACCACTTGAAGCCGACCGGCACCTCAACCAACTTCCTGGTCAGTTTGGCGGCGACCCGATCGATGAGGCTGCTGCTGACCAACGTCTTGCCGATCCCCGCATCGGATTTCCAGCCGGGACGATTGGCAAACAAATACGCGATCGATGCCGCGAGGTAATGATTGGGATTCATCAAGCCGGCGGTTTTGGTCACAATCCCATGACGATCATTATCGGCATCGTTGCCGAAGGCGACATCGAAACGATCCTTCAGCGCAATCAGATTCGCCATGGCATAGGGCGAGGAACAATCCATTCTGATTTTTCCATCCCAGTCCAACGGCATGAACCGAAACGTCGGATCGACCGTGGGGTTCACCGTTTCAATATTTAGTCCGTAGCGCTCGGCGATCGGCTGCCAATAGGCCACGCCGGACCCGCCCAACGGATCGATCCCAAGCTTCAGATTGGCCGACTTGATCACGTCCATATCGATGACGTTCCTCAGATCGCTCACGTAGGCGCGGATATAGTCATGCCGGTGCGTCGTCGCGGCATTCCGAGCCCGTTCAGGAGAAAACCTTTTCACCCCATGGAGCTTGGCAGCCAAAAGCGCATTCGCCCGATCTTCAATCCATTTGGTGGCCTGCGTATCGGCCGGTCCGCCATGGGGCGGGTTGTACTTGATCCCGCCGTCTTCCGGCGGATTGTGCGACGGGGTGATGACAATGCCGTCCGCCAGACCGGAGAGGCGGCCGCGGTTGTAGCTCAGGATTGCATGCGAGATGACCGGCGTTGGGGTAAATCCGCCATCCAGATCGATCATCACCTCGACACCGTTGGCCGCAAGCACTTCGAGCGCCGTGATGAAGGCAGGCTCCGAGAGTGCATGGGTATCTTTGCCCAGGTACAGCGGTCCCGTCGTCTGCTGTGCAGCACGGTACTCGCTGACGGCCTGCGCAATCGCGAGGATATGCTGTTCATTGAAGCTTCTTTTGAAGGAGGACCCGCGATGGCCGGAGGTCCCAAATGCCACCCGCTGGTCGCGCACAGTGACATCCGGCGAATCCGCCGTGTAGGCAGACAGCAGCCGGCGGACATCGACGAGATTGGATTCTGGAGCCGGCTGACCGGCCAAGGGATGAAGGGACATCGATCACCTCACGCAACGCCATGAGCCGAGTTGCTACAGACTGTTGCATGTACGCTTTGGCGGCGCGCCTGTCAATCGGCGAGGAATCGCGGCGAACACACCGTGGCCGCACAAGTTGCGGGGACGGCTTGAGCTGGAACGATCGAGAAGAATATACTCCCCCAAAAGACACTAGAGAATGTTGCAGCGTGGCGCGGTTGCAGCCCCTCCTGCAAGGCATTCGTTATACACAGGCGGAGGATGTTCGTATGAGCCCAGCCAACGAAGAAGAATTCCCACCGACTCCACAGCCCGTTCTTGCGCCGCTCACCAGCGCGGCGATATTCCTCACCGTCTGTATCAAGCCGGACCGTGAGAGTTACGCAACTGTGCGCGCGCTCTGCGCCAGTCTCCCGGGAATTTTTCGCGCGGTCGATTTCCGTCGCCTCGAGGCAGGCCTTTCGTGCGTCATGGGATTCGGAGCGAATGCGTGGGATCAACTGTTTGGACAACCTCGGCCGGCTGAACTCCATCCGTTTCGTGAGATCCGATCGGGTGAACGCCATGCCGTCTCGACGCCCGCCGACGTGTTGTTCCACATCCGCGCCGCGCACATGGATATGTGTTTCGAGTTGGCGACCCACATCATGGAGCGGCTGGGAGAAGCCGTCTCTGCGGTGGATGAGACCCACGGCTTCCGCTACTTCGATGATCGCGACCTGCTTGGATTCGTCGACGGGACGGAAAACCCCCGTGGGGAGGCCGTTCGTCAGGCGGCGCTCGTCGCCGGAGAAGACCCTTCGTTTACCGGCGGAAGCTATGTCATCGTTCAAAAATACCTCCACGACATGCCTCGCTGGAATGCGCTTTCAACAGAGGCGCAAGAGCGCATCATCGGGCGCAAAAAGCTTTCCGACATCGAGCTGGACGATGCCGTGAAGCCATCGTCAGCCCACAGTGCGCTGACCACCATTGTCGAGAACGGAAAACAAGTTCAGATTCTGAGAGACAACATGCCCTTTGGCCGACCCGGCCACGGCGAATTCGGCACATACTTTATCGGATACAGCCGGTCTCCGCGGACGACTGAACAAATGCTCGAGAACATGTTCATCGGGCGCCCCGCCGGCAACTACGACCGGCTATTGGATTTTAGCCGAGCCGTCACGGGCAGCTTGTTTTTTGCTCCATCAGCGACGTTTCTTGAAAATGCCGGGCCTGAAGAATCTTCTCCAGCGCCCACCGGCCCGTAGCCGATGGAGCCGGATCGCCATCACCTTCGAAGAAGTGACACCTGAATACGTCCCATCGGAGACTGGCTCCCATTTCAGACACGGCAAAAGAACAGCGCGAATCCGAGACCGCGCACAGGAGCCGCACTTTCATTCACCTGTGAGACGCGACATGCACCATCGATCGGCTCTGATCATTTTTGCGATAGTGGTCCTGTATGCAACCGGGTGCAGCATCGCTCCGCGCATTCTGGAATCGGACGGCGTGACTCAACGCACTCAGGCACTGCAAGATCTTCAAATCAAGGTCATGCGCTTCGCCGACGAGTATGTCGGACGAATTGTTGACCCCATCACGGCACTCGAATCCCGCAACGCCGCGGAACGCAGCCAAGCTCAAAATTGGAAGATTTCACAAGCAACATCGGCCTATATGATCGGGGCCGGGCCCAGTCCCGTTACCAACGCCGTGGACTTCGTGGTGCTCGCCACGCTGAGCCATATGGTGATTAACGATGTCTGGAGAAAAGGCGCGTACGGCGAACGCGCCGCTGCCCTGGATGAAGTCTACCGCCAACTGGAAACCCGTTCCTGGGAGTTGGTCGGGCAGGCGATCAGCAGCGTGCAGCAGCAACAGCTGCGCGCACTCATTGACGACTGGCGGACACACCATCCGCATATAGAAGCTGTCCCCTACACGCACTTTTCTGAGTTTGCACGATCGACGGCAGAGCCGGACAAACCGCTGGACATAAGCTTGCTGCCGCTCCTGGGCCTAGACCCACTGTCGGAGCTCGATCCAGCGGTGCGGGAGATCGCTCAAACTCGCCACCTGGCTGAGCGCGCCATCTACTACGGACAACGGGCGCCACATTTACTCGACATGCAAATTGAGCGTTTGACGTATCAGCTGGCCGACATGCCCGAAATGCAACGCATGTTCACCGCCGTGGACCAAGCCAGCCGGGCCGTGGATCGAGCCGGAACGCTGGCTGACAAGCTCCCCGGCGTCTTCGCGAATGAGCGCGCGGCGACAATCCGACAACTGCTGGCCGGCCTTGCCGATCAAGAGCAACGGATGGGTCAACTCGCCGTCGAGTTGCGCCAGACGTTCCACGCAGGGGCCACCACCTCCGATTCTCTCAATGCGACGATCAAGTCGTTTGAATCGCTCCTGGCGCACATGAAGGATGCGTCGCCGGCATCCGAACCATCCGCCGGGCCGTCCAAACCGTTCGACATTGCCGAGTACACGGACGCCGCGCGCGCATTCACTACGGCCACGCGCCAACTCGATGAGCTGATTCGCACTATGAATACAGATGTTCCGACCGCCGTTGCGTTGACACAGAGCATGGTCGGTGAGGCCAAAGCCGTAGTCGACTATGCGTTCTGGCGTCTCACCACGTTATTATTTCTTTCCGTCGGAATGTTGTTGGTCGCCGCTCTCGGCTATCGGGTCCTGTCATACCGGATCAGATCGCGACGGGATGAGTAGCGTCCGGCCCTATGTTACGATGGCCTGAGACCTCGACGCGCTGAGAGTGGCCCGCGCAGACATCGCCAAGGAGAATACGCGATGAGCATACGAGATGACCTACGCGGTGAGCCGGCTGAGCAGCTCGAACAGCGAGTGGTCGGCATGACCCTGGAACGGTGGAGCGGCTCCGACGTGTTGCCCGGCCGAGATCTGTTGGCCGTCGAGGAAGCGCTTGAGATTCGCCTGGTGTATGGCGCCGCGCATCAGCGCACGCACAAGACCATCTCCGTGACGATGCGCACCCCGGGCAACGATCTGGAGTTGGCGATCGGGTTTCTCTTTGCCGAAGGCCTCGTTCATGGGGCCGAAGACGTTCAGACCATGCAGCACTGCGGCCCTCCCGCGGGGCCCCTTCAGCTCCAAAACGTCGTGCGCATCGAGTTGCGGCCCGAGGCACAGATCGACCAGGCCGGCCTGGAACGGAATTTCCTCTCGACATCAAGCTGCGGGGTCTGCGGGAAAGCCTCGCTTGAAGCCCTGCCGACGTTGCGCCACACTCGGCTACCCGATGGCTTCGTCGTGCCGGCGTCCATCATCCATGCGCTCCCTAACGTGCTGCGTCACTCGCAGACGGTCTTTGATTCTACGGGGGGCTTGCACGCAGCCGCGCTCTTCGACCGATACGGACAGATGCAGGACCTGAAGGAAGACGTAGGCCGGCACAACGCGCTCGACAAGCTGATCGGCCGGCAATTCCTCGATGGAACAGTCCCCCTGTCTGATCGAGTGCTCCTCGTCAGCGGGCGGGTGGGGTATGAGCTGGTCCAAAAAGCCGCCGCCGCAGGCATCCCTGTCCTGGCCGCCGTCGGCGCTCCGTCGAGTCTCGCGGCGGACCTTGCCAGAGATGCCAATATGACACTGATCGGCTTTGTGCGAGATCGCCGGTGCAACGTCTACAGCGCCCCGCAGCGGATCTGCACCTAGGCGAATGGCGGCTGAACCTTTTCACCATGAGGGACTCATGAACGCAGACCATAATCCCATGCATGAAAAACCCAGCGCCGATCAGGTGAACGCACAGCTCGCACAGCCTCCCGAAGAGCCGGCGGCTACGCAGGGGGAGGCCTCGCAATACGCTGCGGGCATCCCGGCTATCCTCAAAACCTTTGAGTTCGGCCTGGGCCAAATGGGGGCCGTGAACAGCCTCAAGGCGTTTCTCAAGGTCAATAAGAAAGACGGATTCGACTGTCAAGGATGCGCCTGGCCGTCTCCCGATGGGACTCGCCACATTGCGGAGTTTTGTGAGAATGGGGCAAAGGCCATGGCGTCGGAAGCGACGACGCGCCGCGTGACGCCGGAATTCTTCAAGCAATGGTCGATCGAGCAGCTCGCGGAACAATCCGATTACTGGCTCAACGAGCAAGGCCGTCTGACCCATCCCATGATCCGAAGGCCAGGGGCAACGCATTACGAACCGATTGAATGGGACGAGGCCTTCGCCTGTCTGGCCACGGAACTGAACCGGCTCGCGTCGCCGGATGAAGCCACGTTTTATACGTCCGGTAAAGTCACCAACGAGGCCGCATTCCTCTATCAACTATTTGTCCGCCAATTCGGCACGAATAACTTACCCGACTGCTCGAACCTCTGCCACGAATCCTCCGGCACGGCCTTGATGGAGAGTATCGGGATCGGGAAAGGAACCGCCACGCTTCACGATTTCGACTTGGCGGACCTGATCGTCATCATCGGCCAGAACCCGGGCACCAATCACCCGCGCATGATGACCGCCCTCGAGCACGCCAAGCGCCACGGCGCGAAAATGATCGCCATCAACCCGCTTCCGGAAGTCTCCTTGCGGCGGGTAAAAAACCCCAATCCCCAAGAATACAGCAATCCGCTGGCGTGGGCCTCCGACCTCTTCGGAGAAGGGGTGGCGCTCTCCGACCTGCTCATTCAAGTCCGTATCAACGGCGATCTGGCGATACTCAAAGGCATCATGAAAGAGATGCTGGAGGAAGAGGACCGCCGCCCTGGGCAGGTCTTCGATCGCGAGTTTATCCGCGCCCACACCGCCGGGTTTGACGACTTTATCGCCGATCTTCGCCGCACGAGTTGGGATGAGATCGTGGAGGGGAGCGGCGTGCCGCTCGACCAAATCCGCGCCGCCGGCCAAATGGCGGCCGGATCCAAACGCATGATTTGCTGCTGGGCCATGGGGCTCACCCAGCACAAGAACGCGGTGGAGACGATCCAACAAGTCATCAATCTGCTGCTGCTCGGCGGGCACATCGGAAAGCCCGGCGCCGGCGCGTGCTGTGTGCGTGGACACTCGAATGTGCAGGGCGATCGCACCATGGGCATTTGGGAACAAGTCCCGCCCGAATTCCTGGACGCCTTGGAGCGTGAGTTTCATTTTAGCCCTCCACGGAGGAACGGGTATGCGGCGGTGGATACCATCCGAGCGATGCACGCACACGAGATCAAGGTGTTCGTTGGATTGGGGGGAAACTTTCTGTCCGCCTCCCCGGACACGACCTACACCGCGGAGGCCATGCAACGTTGCCGGCTCACCGCGCAGGTCTCGACCAAGCTCAACCGCGGACATCTCATCACCGGCCAACAAGCGTTGATCCTTCCCTGTATCGGCCGGTCAGAGAAAGATCGCAGACCCACGGGCGAGCAGTTCGTGACGGTCGAAGACTCGATGGGTGTCATCAGTTCCTCGCGCGGCATGCTGGAGCCGGCCTCTCCCCATCTGCTCAGCGAACCGGCCATCGTCGCAGGATTGGCGAAAGCGACATTGGGCGCGAACAGCACCGTGGATTGGGACGCGCTCGGGGCAGACTACAATTTGATTCGCGACCGCATCGCCCGTGTCATTCCCGGATTCGACAACTTCAACGAGCGCATCCGCAAGGATATTTTTTATTTACCCAATGCCGCGCGCGACCGCACGTTTGTGACCAGGACGGGAAAGGCGAACTTTGTGGCCGCTGCGATTACACACCACACCATGGCTTCCGGAGAATTTCTCATGACAACCATCCGGAGCCACGATCAGTTCAACACGACGATCTATGGGCTGGATGACCGCTATCGCGGAATCTATGGCGGACGACATGTCATCTTTCTCAATCCTGAAGACATCAAAGAAGCGGGGCTGAGCGTAAACCAGTGGGTCGACATCACCAGCCATTTTGAAGGGGAGAAACGGGTCGCGTGCCGGTTCCAAGTGGTGCCATACCAGATTCCCAGGAGATGCGCCGCGACATATTACCCGGAGACCAATGTGCTGGTGCCGGTCAGAAGCGTGGCGGAGAGGTGCAATCAACCCACGTCCAAATCGATCCGCATTACGCTCACGCCGTCGCGTTGACAGGCCGACCACCGTATGAGGCCGTGAGCTGACGTCACGGCCGGACAACGAGGCTTATGATGACGAAGACGTTTACCATTGGCGATCGCGTAACCTGGAACTCCGAGGCGGGGTGGGTGACCGGAACGATTATCGCCATCCACACGAAAGATTTTCCCTATAAGGGTTACGTACATCACGCCTCCCCGGACGATCCGCAATACGAAATCCAAAGCGATAAGACCGATCATATCGCTGCCCATAAGGGCAGCGCCCTTCACCACCTACCTGCGTAAAGGCGGCGTGAACCCTCCGTTCTTCACCATCGGCCATTCCAACCGCAGCCTCGAGGAGTTTATCGCGCTGTTGAAAGAAGCCGAGATTGCGCTCGTCGTGGATATCAGAACAATGCCGCGGTCGAGAGCCAATCCGCAGTTCAATACGGATACGCTTTGCGACCCATTGGCCGACTTCCACATTTCCTATGAACACATGGCCGCACTCGGCGGTCTCCGAGGAAAGACGCGAACCGTCTCTCAGAGCGTCAACGGATTCTGGACTAACACGAGCTTCCATAACTACGCCGACTATGCACTCTCCGAGCAGTTTCACACGGGCCTCGAACATCTGCTCGATGCGGGACACCACCGGCGTTGCGCGATCATGTGCTCAGAAGCCGTCTGGTGGCGCTGCCATCGCCGCATCGTCGCCGATTATCTTATTGCCCGCGGGGAAATCGTGATCCACCTGATGGGAAAGAACCGCTTGGAACCTGCTCGCCTGACTCCGGGCGCTGTGATTCAACCAGACGGGACCGTCCTCTATCCTGAAGCCCAATGATCGAATCCGCGCAGAGCACTAAATAGACCGCATCACAGACCTCAGCCTACGGTGAGAAGAGCCTTCACACAGAATTGACCCAGAGCGAGAGGACAAGATAGGGTTGGGACATCACCGAATAAGAAAGGGAATGATTCCTACACGTTCAGGAGGGCCTATGCCGCACGAACCCGATACTATTCACATCGTCATCATCAACGGCAGTGTGCGTCCTGGTAACTATACAAGGATGGCGTCCGCACTGGTCCTGGATGAATTGAAGAAACACCGGCAGGTCACGACCGAGGTCATCGACCCGGCCACGTTGAATCTGCCGCCGCCTGGGACAGACCCACAATCCGCAGCAACCAAAGACCTCCAGCAGAAGGTGGGGCAGGCCACCGGAGTCATCCTGACCACACCCGAGTACTACGGCAGCTTCAGCAGCGTGATGAAACTCGTGATCGAAAGTCTCGGATACCCATCGGCCCTGTCCGGAAAACCGGTCGCATTACTGGGCATCGCTGGCGGCATGATCGGGGCCGTGAAGTCGTTGGAGCATTTGCGTAGCGTAGTCTCGCATGTCGAAGGGATTGTGTTGCCGTTGCCAATTTCGGTTGCGAATGTCCAAGAAGTATTCGACACCGAGGGTCGCTGCCTGGACCCAGGCGCTGAGCAGCTCATCCGCGGGGTCGGCACAAACCTGCTCACCTACATCGAATACAATGTTTGTCCTCGGCTGACGCTCGAACGGCTGCGCAAAGAAAAAGAACAAGTTCCGCCAAAGATCATCGCGGTGTAGGCAATTCCAGGGTAATCGAGCGACGTTGCGAAACAGGGAGGGGATTTCAACGGCGAAATGATCTGAACACGATGGCTCACAGCCTGATCCAACGCTGCGGATTGCGCCGAAACATCCAGACCGGTCGCTCGACAAACCATCCGGTCATTTGCTTTGCCTGACCTGTTGCGATATGAAGTATTTGCCTCAAGATCGTGGGCGTGCAATCTCAGATGGAACTAAATGATTGTCGTGAGACTGAGGCCTGTTGGGGGAAAGAGTTCGAGAGAGACGAGGGAGTTGCTTCCACAGACAAGCGATGAAATGTCCGATGAAGGAATAATTCTCGAATCGTGATGTTGTAAGTGGTTGAAAATTAAGACTTACTCTGTTCTGCCAGAATTCTCTGCATTCCACAGCTGCGAAGTTAATCTTTGTGACAGAGGAGCGGTCGGAACCAAGACTTCTGACAGAGGTTCTTCCTGTCTTCTCAGCTACTTACCTCGCGACAACTTGGGTGCCAATATGCTAAAGAGTGTTTGGTCCAGCACATTTCATGGCGGACAAAAATGGTGCCTTCCAACTGACCATGTGGGAGCGAAATGCATTAACGAAAAAGGAATGCTGGCAAATCTTCCAGCAACTCTTCCCCAACGGGCTACAAGATCCTTCACTCAATCTTGGAGGTTAGCCACGGCTCGTCGGGCTTGCTGACCTGAGTAAGAAGCTGCGCTACAGCTTCCCCGTTTAGCGCATTGCTAAGCGTATCCGCAGATGTTCGCGTTCGTTGAAATCACCTGTCAGGTGTATTTCCAAGCTGGCAGGAATACCTGCCATTTCACCAGTCTCAGCCACACTACTCTTCTTCAAAGACCAGCTGGGAGGTGAAGATGTTGCAGCCTCTGACTTCGTTATTCCAAATAGAGCGACCACCACGGTCTTACTCCACCATTGAACCAGGCATTGCTCCTTTGGTGGCAACCATGAACCACACCGGTCTCATGCGCACGATCGCTTCATGTGAAGGGCATTGGTATCGTGGCCTCGATCCGTATGTCGTGTTTGAAGCCTCGATTCAGATCAGTCGTGAATTGGCTCGCCTTCTTCGCGAAGACCCGAGTGCTCAACCATCACAACTGTTTTACCATTGGTGTCTCGAACCATATTTTGATCAGGATTATGACATTCGTTTCAGACTGTCATCTCCCCAGTTATCCAGTCTTTACATCTGGCGGGCAAAGCGATTACAGCATGACTTTGAGACTCTTGCCTCAATGATCCAGAAACTGAGCTTTCAGCTCAGGCAATAGGACCATCCACCCATACAACACACCACCTAACAAAAGAAGTCCGGGAATAATAAAAGAAACAAGCATATGGCGCCGATACTTTTGGATATTCGGAAACTTTTCGCCACAACCAGGACACTTTTCTGCAGTTGTGCTTAGAGGCCGTCCGCATACTCGGCAAGGGAAAAGTGACATACCTTGGCCCTCCATACAAAGCTTATCCAGAATGCTCGGACTCTGTATCGACAAACTTATGAAAATCTTGAGTGACTCACATTGCTGTTGGTACAACCATAGGGGGCAGGTCAAATAAAAACCGTTTCATCAGTGGCTCAGGAAAGTCGTGCCCAGGACCTGTTGACATGAAGAGGCAGTGGCGAGATAGTCCTCCGATGGGAAAGAAGCAGAGCAATACCACTAGAAAACATCAGCAGGAGGTTGTCGTGTTATCCGAGCGTGATCGCGCCGTCTTTGTTGACGCGCTTGTGAATCCGCGTGCTCCCAGTAAGCGTCTCGCTAAAGCGTTCATGGCATTCTGGAAGAACAAGAAGAGATGAATGACGGGGAGTCAAGGACTGCACGTTTCGTGAGCTTGTACCCACTTCTTTGGCTTACTCGGAACCCATAACCTTCAAATAGCTGAAATCATTGTGGTTGTTAACGCCTGGTTTTACCGAGGGCGAAGACCGCTAATGCAACGCCATACCTGACGTAGTGTTTCGCCGCCCCAAAGTTGGCATCTTGCCAAGTAAATGGGGGGGACTCGATTACGACGACACAGAAATGGGGTTTCGTATTCTTAATACGGTCTAGCTTCTGTGTAATGGCGATATCTCATCGTGGTATGGTCGGACGTGGCCAAGAAGACAACTGGCAAAGTTAAAAGACTTCGTTCCACTCACCGTAAATACGGCGAGCTTCCCTCTACTGACGAGCTGAATGCGGAGGCTCTGTCTTACCTGTTGAAGCAGCTACAAGCTGCACAGCGACGAATGAAGCGTAGCTTGGAGGCCGCAATCGTTTTTTGTGACGAGTCCAACGCAAGAATTGAGCAATTAGAACGATGGAAGTCTGGACGTCATAATGGCAGTTTTTCTGACTCTGGTGGAATAGGATTGAATCGGCAGATTGATGAAGATCTTCTATCAACAGCGATGAAAATCACTGGACATCGTTCGAAACGTGCTGTAATGGACGAGGCACCTCGTATGTTGGTTCAGATCAAGAAACAAGCTGGTATTCGAAAGATGAAGGGTAAGATTCACGTCAATACCGATCCTGAGAGGCGCTCGTCTGGATCGGGAGGACAAGAACTTTTCCTCCCCAAAGACGTCCGCCGGGGTCGGTCTACCGCCGCCAAGGACCGTACGGCCAAGGTGGCACGATTGAAGGAAGCCGATAGGCAGCTTGACCGTAACCTGGGCCGTCTGAAGGGCCGCTTGGGCCTGCGCAGGCCGTTTTGGGAGTTCGATCCGGATGAAGTAACGCGGCTGGCCAGGAAGACATTTGGCTCTGCGCAGAAGGCACACGCATGGTTGAATCGGCCAAACCGAGCACTCGGAGGGCACACGCCACTAAGTCTCTTGACTAACCAGGCTGGTGCGGATCGGGTCAGGATGATCCTCGGTCGGATCGAACACGGTGTGTACAGCTAGCTAGTCCTGCACGAGTCGCTTTAGCATCCCGCCGTAACGCCGGGGGTTCGTGCATCAGCATATTGATTTCCCATTGCTCACCCAGGATTGGCACAGCGGCTATGGCGCCCACAAACGGCGCGATGGAAAAGAATCCTGCTTCGCGAGCGGCTCCCAATAGGCGAAGGGCTCGCATGTCCAGCACAAGACTGACTCCGTAGCTCACTAGCCCGAGCAGCAAGGTCGCAATGAGGATCGTGGGCCGAGGCAGGCTCTGGCCGGTGAGGAGCGCCATGCTAACCGTGCCCCCCCGCACTTAGTGCCTTGATCCGTGTCACGACAACGGGATCGCGAAGGGACACTCGTTGGCTCAGGTTATTGTCGATCGCCCACCAGAGGCATGCACTTGCTATCGCAAAGAATCCCCATGCGTCAGGGCGCAGCTCTTCAGGCCGGTACCGGAGGATCGCCGCTGCACTTACAATGAGCAGGGCTCCTGCCATTCCACGACGACCGAGGTGCTCTCGAAATAGTAGAACGGCCAATCCAATGGTAAAGGGAGCCTCTAAGTTCAAGAGCAATGTCCCAAGTACACCAGAGAGACGCTGAAGCCCCCAGAGCATGCAGACTGGTCCAAGAAGGCCTCCAGTCAATACCATGCCTCCCAATAACCATCGATCAGCAGGCCCGACAGAAGACTCTCGCCGTGAGACTTCGGTTTTCCGGTAGAACAATACTTCAAACGCCAGCAGTCCGAGGCCAGCTCCGAAATACAGCAGGCCCGCAATGAGTAGGGGACTGGCTTCAGGAAGCAGCAGCTTGGCAAGCGGGGGACTTACGCCAAATAGCGCGGCGGCGGTGAATCCATACACCCCGCCCAGCAACTGCGGAGAAAAATGGAATGTATGTCGTTCAGATGGCGTCAATTACTCTTCGCTTGTATGTTGGCACATCCAGGGGTGGTGGTATCTGGATATAGACAAATTGTTTGAATTACAATCAGCGGGTTGCACATTCGGAGACTCTCCCAACTATTGTGTATCTGGAAATACTTTGGCCGGTGATTGATGGTTAGGAATAGGGTGAGTATCAATTGGCATAGATGCCAGCCTTCGCTTCCATGCCTGCCGTGACACTTGAAACAATCGCATACTAGAGTCCTCTTATTCCTCGCTTCACGTTGTATCCTGGTGCTCTCTCCAGACTCCGGTACGTGGGGTTCTCGTGCCTCGTGCGGGGATGTTCTTTGGGGTCATCCGTGTTGGCCCCTAGTAGGAGGGCCCTTGTTGACGCCTAAGATGCAGGGGATTAGACTGGCGCTATGCATGTACGTGTTCAGCACTCCTATTCTGTTCTAGCCTGCACGCTCGTCGTGCTCTTGCTCGGGTTGAGCTTCAATGCCTATGCCTGCCTCCTGCCTGTAAGTGGCGTCCCGGACGCTGCCATGGGCAATGGCTGTTCGACACCAGATGAACAACCAGTCTATCAGTTCTGCGATACGTTTAAGACGCTCGGCGTGCAGTCTGCCGATAAGCTCCACCTCACCAGTGACTGTCAGACGATCTGTTCTGAAGACACCGCCTCGTTAGCGCTGCTTGTCCTGCTCACCTCAGACAGCAGCCGCTTGTATGATCATCCCATAGTCGGTCCGCCCCAGGATCTCCTGCTCAAGATTTCCGTGCTTCGCATCTGATCTTCCCAGCCCGCACCTCGTAATCGCTTCTGTGTCATCACGTGTGCCGTTCGACGCTCGGTTTCAGCGTCCGGCCTGCCGTCTCGTGCTCCTGGCCACGAACAGCCAGAGCGCCGACCGGGCTTCGAACGACTGGGAACTTCTGGGAGGTCATTACCATGAAATGGAATACACGACGTCAGGGTGTGACAGTCGCGTCAGTGCTGGTGCTGTGTTTCACCAGCGCACTGTCGAGGGCACAGGATCCCGACTCTGTGCTGCGCAATACGTTGGTGCTGCCGGAATTAGTTCAAGAAGCACTGGCTCGGAATCCTGAGATTGTCGCTGCGCGCAAGCAATGGGACGCCGCCACGAATCGAATTACGCAGGCGCGGTCAATGGATGATCCGACCCTGTCAGTCCAATGGTGGAATGCCCCGGAATCCTTCAACCTGGGCCGCGCAGAGAACACCCTCATCGGGCTGTCCCAAAAATTCCCTTTTCCCGGAAAACTCGCTCTGAAGGAACAAGTGGCCAGTCGGTCGGCCGACATGACGGAGCAGGCTGTGCGCGCCAAGGAGCGGGACCTCATCGCCCGCCTCAAGCAGACCTACTACGATCTGTTCCTTGCCCATAAGGCGATCCAGATTCACCATGAGCAGATTGACTTGCTCAAACAGTTTTTCGAGATCACCAACGCGAAGTTTCGGGCAGGGAAAGGCAGCCAGGTCGATGTGCTCAAGGCCCAGGTCGAGCTGTCCACCCTGCACCAACAACTCCCTGTCCTGGAACAACGCCGTGACACCGCCCAGGGCAAGCTGAACATGCTGCTGGATCGGGATCCACGGTTTCCGCTGGCGCCTCCACAGGAGCCGCGTGAAGGGCGGTTTGACCAGGACCTTGAAGATCTCTATCACGCGGCGACGACCGCTAGACCCGAGCTCAAAGCTGCGGATTTGGCTATCCAACGGAATGAGCAGTCGCGTGCGCTGGCACTCCGCGAGTACTACCCGGATATCAACGTGGGTGTTCAGCGCTTTCAAAACTTTCAGGCTCCCAACGGGTTCGGCGCGGTGGTGTCGATCAACCTCCCCTTCGCGTTCTGGACCAAGCCGAAGTATGACGCGGGGGTGCAGGAGGCGGCGGCGGCGGTCGCGGCCGCGCGCGCAGAGCATCGCACCCTGGAAAACCTCACCCGCTTCCAGATCCGGGATCTGCTGGCCAAAGTCCGAGCCAGTTGGGAGGTGGCCGTGCTGTACCGAACCACCGTGTTGCCGCAAGCTGAACAAGGCGTGGAGGCCGCACGGGCAGGCTATCGGACAGGGAGAACCGGCTTTTTGGATCTAATCGAGGCCGATCGGGCCTGGCGAGGATTTCAGCTTGAATACTACCGAGCACTCGTCGAGCGGGAGCATCGCTTGGCTGAACTCGAACAGGTGATTGGCGCTGATCTGAATGGAAACAGCTAAGAAGGGAGGAATGTGTCATGAATCACGACATGCACAGAAAGGGTCTGGTTGCGAGTGTTGCAGCCGTCAGCCTGTTGGTCGGAATCATCGCCGGATTCTTCGCCGCGCATCGGATGATGGGCGACATGTTCGGGATGACTACGGGGAAAGGGGGCATCTCGGGATCCTTAGAGCGGGCGGGTGAGATGAGAGACATGGAGCAGATGGATATGAAGGCGATGGCTCCGGCGGGCGCGAAATCTATGGAAGGAATGGAAGGCATGCCCGCAGCGCCGTCCGGGGCTGTGGTGGTTCCGGCTGTGATGAGACAGTTGATCGGAGTGCGGAGCGCCCAGGCTGCCCGCGCGACGTTGGAGCAGGAAATTCGTACCGTCGGCACGGTCGGCTATGACGAACGCGGGTTCACGCAGGTCACGCTGAAAATTTCCGGGTGGGTGCGAGAGGTCTTCGTCAATTCGATCGGTCGACCAGTACGCAAAGGCGAACCACTCTTTACCCTCTATTCGCCGGATCTCCTGATCACGCAGGATGAGTATCTCTTAGCCTTGAAAACGCAGGCCCAACTGACAGCCAGTCCGCTCGCCGAGGCCAAGGCCAACGCGGGCGCCCTCGTGGCCAGCGCGCGGGAGCGTCTCCGGCTCTGGGATTTGACCGAAGAGCAGATTATAGCCCTGGAGCGTCGCGGCAAAGCTGAGCCGAGCCTCACCGTCTATGCGCCGGCCTCCGGCATCGTTCTCAAACGAGAAGCTGTGCCGGGGAAATATGTAGAGCCGGGAACGGCATTGTATGAGGTGGCCGATCTGTCCAGGGTGTGGATCTCTGCTGATATCTATGAGTCCGAGGTGAAGGCCGTGACACTCAATCAACAAGCCTCCGTGACGCTCGCGGCTTACCCGGGAGAAACCTTTCCGGGCACGGTGGCGTATATCTATCCGACACTGAATGCCGAGGCGCGCACGGTACGAGTGCGGCTGGAATTGCCGAATCCCGGGCTGAAGCTGAAGCCGGGCATGTTTGGCAACGTCAGGTTGCAAACCGAGGTGGTCAAGACCCTCGTCGTGCCCAAGGAAGCGGTGTTGGAGACGGGGCTTCGTCAACTCGTGTTTATGGACAGGGGGCAAGGTCGCTATGAGCCGGCGTCAGTCAAGCTGGGGCGTCGAAGTCAGGATGACGTGGAAGTATTGGAGGGACTGAAAGAAGGAGATCAGATTGTGACCTCGGCCAATTTTTTGTTGGACGCAGAGAGCAAGCTGGCCTCGGCCTCGAGCATGCAGGCCATGATGGGTCGGATCGGCATGGCCGATTGGCAAATGCGCGGCGCATATGAGGGCAAGATGGAAGGGATGGACATGGGCAGCATGAAAGGAATGGAGGGTATGAGCGGAATGCCGGGCATGGCTTCGGGCTCAGCCAAAGCCATCACTGAAACTCGCAAGGTAGCGGGATACGTGCTGACCTTCACGACCATTCCCGAAACGCCCAAGGCCGGTGACGTGCTGCTCCGGCTCAATGTGATAGATCAGGCCGGCAAGCCGGTGACCAATGCGCAAGTATTCTTTGTCTATACCATGCCGATGCCGGGGATGACCGATTCCAAGGCGACGGCTCGCCACACCAAAGAGGGGCTCTACGAAGGGACGGTGCTGTTCGGCATGGGCGGCACCTGGGTGGTGACGGTCAACGTGACGATTCCGGGACGACCATCGATCGTAGAAAAGTTTCAGTTCTCGGTCGCCGGCGGGGGTATGTAATCCATCATGATTGCGCGACTCATTGAAGGAAGCGCCCGCAATCCTGTCCTGGTCATCCTCTGTGTGGTGCTGTTGACCGCCTGGGGGGCCTGGGCGGTCTTGCAGGTTCCGCTGGATGCGATACCGGATCTATCGGATGTTCAGGTGATCATCTATACCGAATGGTCGGGGCGCAGTCCTACGTTGATTGAAGACCAGATCACCTATCCCATCGTTACGTCCCTGCTCGCTGGGCCGAAAGTCAAACGGGTGCGGGGGGTGTCGGAATACGGGGTCTCTTACGTGTACGTGATCTTCGAAGATCGGACGGACTTGTATTGGGCGAGGAGTCGCGTGCTGGAATATCTTCAGAAGCTCGCCGGGAAGCTGCCGTCCGGCGTCACGCCGACGTTGGGACCTGATGCTACGGGAGTTGGGTGGGTCTATCAGTATGCATTGGTGGACGAGTCCGGGACACATGATCTGGCTCAGCTCCGTAGTCTCCAAGATTGGCACCTGCGCTATCAACTGGAAAGTGTGCCCGGGGTGGCAGAAGTGTCAGCGATCGGCGGGTTCGTCAAACAATATCAAATCGAGGTGGACCCGAACACGTTGGCCGCCTATCGGTTGCCGATCAAGACGATCATCGAGGCGGTTCGCAACAGCAATGCAGAGGTGAGCGGCCGTGTCCTGGAGATGGCCGGCACGGAATACGTGATCCGAGGGCGCGGCTATCTGCGTTCGATTGAGGATATTGAATTAATCCCTGTCGGGACAGATGGCCGCGGCACGCCTATCTTGATTCGAGATATCGCCCATGTCCACATCGGGCCGGATCAGCGGCGAGGGATTGCTGAGTTGGACGGCAAGGGCCAGACGGTGGGCGGCATCGTCATCATGCGGGCCGGCGAGAATGCGTTGGCGGTGATCGAACGAATTAAAGCACGACTGGCAGAAATCACACCAGCCCTGCCCAACGGTGTGCGCATGATTCCCACGTATGATCGGTCTGACCTTATTCATCGGGCCATCGCCGTGCTCCGCGAGAAGCTCGTGGAGGAGAGTGTCATCGTCAGCCTGGTCGCGCTGGTTTTCCTGTTTCACGTACGCAGCGCATTCGTGGCCATCCTCATTCTGCCAGTGGCCGTGCTCCTTGCCTTCATTCCGATGGCCTATTTGAAGATTACGTCCAACATCATGTCGCTCGGTGGGATTGCCATTGCCATCGGTGCGATGGTCGATGCCGCCATTGTGATGGTGGAGAACGCGCACAAGCGGTTGGAACAAAATCCTCATTCAGACAGGATCGAGACCATCATCGCGGCGGCCAAAGAAGTCGGACGTCCCTTGTTCTTCTCGCTGCTGGTGATCGCCGTGTCGTTTCTGCCGATCTTCGCGCTGGAAGCCCAGGAGGGGAGATTGTTTACGCCGTTGGCCTACACCAAGACCTTCGCGATGCTGTTCGCCACAGCGCTCTCGGTGACCTTGGCTCCTGTACTGATGGTTCTGCTTATACGGGGACGCATCCGGGCGGAAACCAAGAATCCGTTGAACTGGCTGCTGATCGCGCTGTATCGACCCATCATCTCCGGCGCGTTGCGTGCCCGGTGGCTGACGCTTGGATTGGCGGTGGTGGTAGTGGGATTCACGGTGCCGATCTTTTCCCGCCTCGGCGCGGAATTCATGCCCCCGCTGAATGAGGGGACCATCCTCTACATGCCGACCACCGTCCCCGGCCTCTCGATTCCTGAATCGGCCAAAGTGTTGCAGGTCCAGGATCAGTTGCTCACGACCTTCCCGGAAGTGGAACGAGTGTTCGGCAAAATGGGGAAGGCCCCGACGGCCACCGATCCGGCCTTTGTCGGGATGGCCGAGATCACGGTCACCCTCAAACCGGAAGCGCAATGGCGGCCTGGTATGACCTGGGACCGACTATTGGATGAAATGGATGCCACGCTGCGCATTCCTGGATTTCCGAACATCTGGTGGATGCCGATTCAGACTCGCACCGAGATGATCACGACCGGAGTGCGAAGCCCGGTCGGCATAAAAGTCCTGGGGCCGGATCTGAAGACCATTGAAAAAATCGGCTTGGAGATCGAACAAGCCCTGGCCAATGTGCCTGGCACGAAAAGCGCGTTTGCCGAACGGTTGAATGAAGGTTATTACCTGGATTTGACTGTGAATCGACGCGAGGCGGCCCGCTATGGCTTGACGGTGGGAGATGTGCAAGCAGTTATCACCACAGCCATCGGCGGCGAGACCGTGACGACCACGGTCGAGGGGCGTGAGCGGTATCCTGTCAATGTTCGCTACTCGCGCGAACTGCGCGATGACCCGGACCGGCTCAAGCGGGTGCTGATTCCCACGCCGAGCGGCGCGCAGATTCCCCTCGGACAGATCGCGGAGATGGTGATCACGCAGGGGCCGACGTCGATCGCAGATGAGGCCGGGGCGCTGGCCGGGCTGGTGTCGGTCTCGGTCAGTGGGCGCGACCTGCGCGGCTATGTCGAAGACGCCCAACACGCGGTGCGAGACCGAGTGACAGTACCCTCCGGCTACCGGCTGATCTGGACCGGTCAGTACGAACATCTGGTGCGGGCAGAAGAGCGGTTAAAGCTGGTCGTTCCTGTCACCATTGGCATCATTCTCTTGCTGCTCTACCTCAACTTCGGTTCGTTGGCGAAATCACTCATCGTGCTCCTGTCCGTTCCCTTCGCCGCGATCGGGGCGATCTGGTATCTCGACTATCTGGGCTACAACTTGAGTGTGGCGGTGTGGGTGGGCATCATCGCCCTGGCCGGTGTGGCGGCAGAGACGGGGGTGGTGATGCTCGTCTATCTCGACGAAGCATATGAACGACGAGTGCATGAAGGCCGCATGACGACGGCTCACGATCTGCGTGAGGCCATTATGGAAGGCGCAGTCCAGCGGGTACGACCCAAGATGATGACGGTCGCCGCGATTATGGGCGGGTTGCTTCCCATTATGTGGTCCACCGGCACGGGCGTCGACGTCATGAAACGAATTGCCGCGCCGATGATCGGTGGCATGGTGAGTTCCACGATCCTCACCCTGCTGGTAATCCCCGTCCTCTATGCCTTGTGGCGTGGGTGGTCTGTGTCCATCGGGGCTTCGCCCCGACTCACCGGTACCGACCGTTTTCCGCAAGAGCAGGAGGATACAGCGTTTCGGACCGGCGACACACTTGACGTGCGGGGAGCTGGACCGCAGACGGGTTGAAACAGGAGTCGGGGATAAGGACATTCGTGCCCATTCCACCAATTATGCAGAGGAAGGAGGTGATGATAGACCGCGGCGAAACCGGTGGGAACTGAGCGGAGGAAGCAGCCCACCTTCTAGGTGCGTGGGGTAGAAACCTGATCAGATCCATAACCATCAGCTGGCGCTCGAACAGGATGCGCCATAACAAAGGAGGGGAGAAATCATGACAAAGAATGGGAACCTATTGAGAGGTGTCGTCGCGGCTCTGATGATGGTGAGCGTCGTGGCTTGCGCGGTGATTGCCAGTCCGCCTCAAGACCTGGTTGCCAAGAACGACCACGCGGGGTTGGAAACCTGGTATGTGAAGGAGGCCGCCCATCTCCGACAACGTGCGAAGGACATGCTGGTCATGGCGGAGGAGTATAAGAAAAATCCTGAAGCGGGTTCGCGCGGGGTGCTGTCCTCCAAGATCGATATGGTCCAGCACTGCCAAAGCCTCGCGGCCATCTACGCCAAGGCGGCTGATGAGGCAGAGGTTATCGCCCGCGCGCATCGAGACTGAGGGCCATTCGTAGAACAGGATTCACGAGAGCAGCACACAATTGGCAGGTCGTCTGTGCCCGACAGGGAAAACGCCTTGTCGGGCAGAGGCTGAATGGATGACCCTCGATCAGACCTGCGTTCAGGCTTTCGGTCGATCGCACAAGGAGATATCGAATGTCTCGTGTGGAGCCCAGCTGTTATAGGTGTAGATAAGCCTGGGTTGGGATGAGCGCGCTGGCCGGCGTGGCGGCGGAGACGGGGGTCGTGATACTCGTCTATCTTGACGAGGGGGATGAGCGGAGAGTGCGTGCAGGCCGAACGGCGACCGTTCACGACCTGCGTGAGGTCACCAAGGAAGGAGCAGTCCAGCGGATGCGGCCCAAGATGATGACCGGAACTGCCATCATGGGCGAGTGGCTCCCAGCGGTCAGGAATGGGCTAGGATTGTCTTGGTCCTTGTCCCATTCGCCTTGATCGAAGGAAGTGTGCTATCTTTAATTAGTTTTCATCAACAGGGACGCAGCGGATGACTACGCGCAAGCTCCATCAAATGGCGACGTTCATACTGATGGGTCTTCTCTTTCTTCAACTCACGGGGCTTACATGCCTGGGTGAGGAAGTGGCTGGCTCTGCCCAAGCGTCCGTTTACTCAGAGGATCACACGAGAAGTTCTGTAGATCGCGCAGTTGATGCCGACCAAGACGGCTGTCCCTGTCACTTGCAATTTAGTGCGGTGGAACCTGTGTATCACGAAGCGATGTACCGGGTGAATCTCGCTCCAGCAATCACACCTCTTTCCTATGCGCCCTTGTTCCCCTTCAATCTGCTCCGTCCGCCTCTGGGCAACTAACTCCCAACTCGTGCCTCGTTATCCATTTCAGTCGGGAATCATTCCTGGTTGGCCCAGGAATGTCGATTCTTCTTGGGAGGACATCAATGCGTACAGGAGCAATCCATTTCATTTCCACTGCGATTTTCTTGCACATCCTTGGCGCGAGCCTTCCCGTGAGTCAGGCCGCGGAACCGAGTCCAACACCCTATAGTCTGAATACCATTATCGAGTTGGCGCTTGAGCGCAACCCGACCATTACCGGTGCGGAAGCGTCGATTGAGCAGAGTCGCGGGCAACAGGCGACCGCTGGTGCGTATCTCAACCCATCCATTACCGGATCAGCCGGCCGCGGGTCGCTTCGCGATCCCAGCACCGGTGTCTCCGTCACCGAACGGACCATCACCGTGGAGCAACCGCTGGAGTGGCTGGGCAAACGCGCAGCCCGACAACGCGCCGCTGACGCGGGATTGGCCGGCGCCCTCGCCGGCATGGACGAAATAAAAGTGATCGTCATGGCCGAGGTGAAAGGGGCGTTTTTCCAATTGCTCTTGGCGCAACAAGATGCACAGCTCGCGAGGGAGAACCTGAAGACGGTCGAAGACCTTGTGAAATTGGTGGGTGCGCGTGTCAGCACGCGGGAAGCGCCGAAATTCGAGTTGGTCAAGGCGACCGTCGAACTCCAAAAATCACGGAAGGATCTGGCGAGGGCGGACAATGCGCTGCTCGTGGCCCGTGCCAAACTCAATACGGTCACAGGCAAGGCCCTCGGAGAATCATTTGCCATCCAAGGAGAATTTGAAACGGTGAGGTCGGGACTGGAACTACGTGTCCTGATGGATCAGGCCCTCGACCGACATCCCGCACTCCGCCGACAACAGAAAGCGGTCGAGCAGGCCGAATTCACGATCGAACAGGAGCGCGCATCGCGCATGCCGAACGTGGCGGTGATCGGCCAGTATCATCGGGAAGCCGGGGATGAATCCATCACGGCGGGGCTGAGCGTGCCGCTGCCCATTTGGTATCGCCGACAGGGAGAAATCGGCGCGGCGATGGGCGCGCATCGCAAAGCGCAAGCCGAACGGGCTCGGGTGCAACAGGACCTGGAGCAGACCATCACGCAGCATTTTCAGGAGGTGCGGACCGCTCAAGAACAGATGCAGGTCTTCGAGCAAGGACTTCTCTATCAAGCCAAAGAAGCGTTCGACATCGCTCAGTTCAGTTTTCGCCATGGAGTGGCGAGTTTGCTCGAAGTCATCGATGCGCAGCGCGTCTACCGCCAGACACTCCTCGAATATGCCCAGGCACGCGCCGATCATTCCATCGCGCTGGCCCGGTTGGAGCGGGCGGTGGGAGGGTTGCCATGAACGGTGGCATGATGCGGCGTTCCTCACCAGTAGCACCCCGAATCGCCATCGTTCTGTTGGTCGCCATTGCACAGACGGCGTGTCAGGCCAAGCAAGAAGACGCGCCGAAGACGTTCCCTCCGGCAACTAAAGCGTCCCATGAATCCGGTGTCATAGAACTCCCCGAGGGCAGTCCGACCCTTGCCCAGCTTCAGACGGATCGAATCGCTCTCCGTCCGATCCGGACGGCCCTCAAGGCCCAAGCGGGGAAGATTTTGGCCAACGAGAATCGATTAGCGCACCTCAGCGCGCGAGTCCCGGGCAGTATCGTGGCTGTGTACGCCAACCTTGGCGACCGAGTCAAGGAAGGTGACCGGCTTCTCCTGCTCGATAGCCCCGCCTTTGGAGCAGCCCAGTTGGAATATCGCAAAGCGAGGATCACGTTGCACGTGACGGAACAGGCGCTCGAACGGGCCCAAGCGCTGCTGGATCGCGGCGCAATCGGCGCGGGCGAACAGCAACGGCGCGATGCCGACTATGAGAACGCTCGAGCCGATCTTCACGTGGCAGAGGAAAAGCTGCATTTACTCGGCATGACGGAACGGGAGATCCAGCGGCTGGCTGCCAAGACCTTGCCCCATGCGGAGGTCGCGCAAGTCTCCCTGCGCGCCCCCTTTACCGGTGATGTGATCGAACGGAACGCGACCATGGGCGAAGTCATCGATCCCAATAAAACGCTCTTCACGGTGGCAGATCTCTCGACCGTCTGGGTGCGTGCCGATTTCCCAGAGCAACAGGCCGGTCGGCTGAAGACCGGCCTCATGATCGAGCTGCGGGTGTCAGCCTATCCGGACACGATGTTTCGAGGCGCTATTACCTATGTTGGCGCGGTGATCGATCCGGCCACGCGGACGGTCACGGCGCGTGCGGATGTGTCCAATCCTGATGGCCGATTGCGGCCCGAGATGTTCGCCGAGGTCACGTTGATGACGGACGAGCAATCCGTCTTGAGCGTGCCGCGCGGGGCGGTGCAGCAGGTCGGCAGCCGGACGGTCGTGTTCGTTGTGCGGGGACTGCGTCGGTTCGAATCCCGCGAGGTGACGATCGCCCAGGCCTCGGGCGACTACATCCAGGTTGTCGCTGGGCTAACTTCGGGAGATGAAGTGGTGACGCAGGGCAGTTACGCCCTGAAGTCCGAGTTGCTCCGCGAGCAGATGCCGTCGGAGGGCGCGCCATGATCGAACGGCTGATCCGCACCGCGCTCGAACAACGACTCATCGTGCTGCTCGTCGTTTTTGGGCTCATCGTGAGCGGCGTGGTGGCATTCCGCCATCTGCCGATTGATGCCTTTCCCGACGTGACTCCGGTCCAGGTCCAAGTGATCACCCGGGCGCCGTCTCTGGCTCCTTCAGAAATCGAACGCCTCGTGACCTTTCCCTTGGAGATCGAGTTGACGAACCTGCCGGGCAAAACGGAACTGCGGTCGGTGTCACGGTTCGGGCTCTCGGTGATCACGGTGGTTTTTGAGGACAGGATGGATATCTATTTCGCCAGACAACTCGTCTTGGAACGGGTGCTTCAGGCGCGATCCCGGCTTCCACAAAGCGCCGAGCCGGTACTCGGACCGGTAAGTACGGGACTGAGCGAAGTCTTCATGTATCTCGTCGAGGGCTCGACGCAGACCCTCATGGACTTGCGGACCCTCCAAGATTGGGTCATCCGCCCGATGCTGCGAGCGGTCCCAGGCCTCGCGGATGTCGATACGTTGGGTGGCCTGGCGAAGCAGTATGAAGTGCTCGTCGATCCCAATCGATTGACGAGCTTTGGTCTCACGTTGCGCCAAGTACACGCGGCTGTAGCAGGGAACAACCAGAATGCCGGGGGCAGCTACATCGAGCAGGGCGGAGATAAGTTGGTCGTCTACGGCGTGGGACTGGCCCGCTCTGCGGCGGATTTGGAACAGATCGTGGTGGCGGCCCACAAGGGCACACCGATTTATCTCCGGGACGTCGCTCAGGTTCGCCAAGGGACCGCGATCCGGTTGGGAGGGGTTACGCGTGACGGGAAGGGCGAGGTGCTCGAAGGGATTGCCGTCATGCTGCGCGGCGGCAATAGCCGGGAGATTGTCTCAGGGGTGAAAGACAAGGTCGAGCTGATCAACCGGGTGTTACCGGCCGGCGTGAAGATGGTCCCCTTCCATGACCGCATCGAACTGGTGGCGCGGGCACTTGATACCGTCGAGCGTGCCCTGCTGGAGGGTGCCGCGGTCGTCATCCTTGTACTGTATCTCTTTCTCCGGAATCTTCGCGGTGCCCTTGTCGTAGCCATGACGTTGCCGCTGGCCACGTTGGCCACGTTCCTGATCATGCAACAGGTCGGCCTGTCGGCGAATCTGATGTCACTGGGCGGCTTGGCCATCTCGCTGGGGATGATCGTCGATGCGGCCATCGTGCAGGTGGAGAATGTCGAGCGCCATCTGGGCGAGCAGACAAAGGGCCGGACCCTCTCGGTTACCGACCGTGTGCCGGTCGTCTTACGCGCCGTTCTGGAAGTGCGGCGGCCGAGCCTCTTCGGAGAGCTGATCATCGCGTTGACCTTCGTCCCGCTCCTGACTCTACAAGGCATGGAAGGTAAGATGTTCATCCCGCTGGCCCTGACGGTGGTGATCGCCCTCCTGAGTTCCTTAGTGCTCTCGATGACGGTGGTTCCGGTGCTGGCGGCGATGCTCATGAAGCCTCGTGTCACACCCGAGGGTGGGTGCCTGTTGGAGCGAGGTCGGTGGCTGTATCGCAAGTTATTGGAGGGGGCCATTCGCAGAACTCGCCTGGTCACCCTTGTGGCGGCTGGTGTGCTCGTCGGCGGGGCGGCCCTGGTCCCGTTCATTGGACGGGAATTCGTCCCGATCATGGACGAAGGAACGATTGTGGTGAATGTGATGCGGCTCCCGAGCATCAGCCTGAGCGAATCGCTGAAAATTTCGGGGGAAGTCGAACGACTCTTGCTGGAGATACCGGACGTGCGTTCTGTGGTCTCCCGTACGGGCGCCAACGAGCTGGGTACCGATCCGATGGGGATGGAACTCAGCGACATGTATGTCTTGCTCAAGCCCGAATCCGGATGGCAAGCCGGGTCCAAAACCGAAATCGAAGAGCAGATCCGTCGGCGGCTGGCGCAAGTGCCTGGCATCGCCTTCGGCTTGTCCCAGCCGATCGCCATGCGCGTCGATGAACTGGTGTCGGGGGTCCGGTCCCAGGTCGCGGTCAAACTATTCGGCGATGAGCTTGAGACGTTGCGGTCAAAGGCAGACGAGATTGCCCGAGTGATGCGCCAGGTGCGAGGCATGTCAGATCTTCGGGTCGAGCAGGTATGGGGCCTCTACTATCTGAAGATCGACATTGATCGTACTAAGATCGCGCGTCATGGGATCAACGTGGCCGAGATCACGGAGGTCATTGAAGCCGTCGGTGGCGGGATTGCCGCCGGGGAAGTCTTTGAAGGGCAATGGCGTTTTCCGATCATGGTGCGATTTCCGGATGATCGGCGTGCCGATGTGGAGACGATTGCGGCACTCTGGGTGATGGCACCGGATGGCTCCCGTATTCCGCTCCGGGATCTGGCCGAGATTCGAATTGTGGAAGGGCCGGCACAGGTCAGCCGTGAGCACGCGAGCCGCCGGATTGTGATCGAAGCCAATGTGGTCGGACGCGATCTGGTCGGCGCGGTGGAAGAGGCTCAAGCAGCAGTGGGTCGTCTGGTGCAGCTCCCGCCAGGCTATTACCTGACCTGGGGCGGCCAATTCGAAAACCAACGACAGGCGATGGCACGACTGGCCGTGGTCGTTCCTCTGGTCATTGGACTAATCTTTCTGCTGCTCTTTTTCACGTTCGGAAACCTGAGACAAGCCGCGCTCATTCTCCTCGCGATTCCGTTTGCGATGGTCGGCGGCCTGCTGGCGCTGTGGTTCGGCGGGCTGTATCTCTCGGTTCCGGCCTCCGTCGGCTTTATTGCCTTGTTCGGTGTGGCGGTGCTTAACGGGGTGGTGAAGATCGCCTACATCAACCAGCTGCGGGAACAGGGCATGGCATTGGACGAGGCGGTGCTGACCGGCATGGTCCTCCGTTTGCGGCCTGTTCTGATGACTGCGGTCGTGGCGATGATGGCGCTCATTCCGCTGCTGCTGGCGACCGGCCCGGGCTCCGAGATCCAGCGGCCCCTCGCGACGGTTGTGGTCGGTGGGTTGTTCTCATCCACGGCCCTGACGTTGGTCGTGCTTCCCGTGCTCTATCGGTGGGTCGAGCAACGAATCGCGCCACGGCGCGCCTCGGAGGCAGCCGTACTCAAAATGGCTTCTGACAGAGAGGTGGCAACATGAGGCGCAATTGTCGTGACGCTCCTGCGTTGGTCTTACTCACGTTGCTGCTGGCTCTCACTCCTGCCGCGATCAGTAGCTGCATCGAGACACCTTCCTCTCGCCTCGTCACTGCTAAGGACACGCTGCTCGGCAAATCGGAGTCGGAGGTCGTGGCCTGTGCCGGGGCACCGCGGACAGCCTCGTCACAAGACAGAGTAAAGGTCCTAACGTACCAGAAAAGTTCAGGACCATTGGAAGGTTCATTCCCAGGAATCAAAGGCAGCCGTCCCGAGGGAGCCAGGCACGGGTGTACGGCGACCCTGACACTACAAGACGATCGCGTCATCCAGGTTCAGTACCGGACAACACCGGATTCATCTGACTTGCATGAGCATTGTGAGGAGATTTTCCGGTGCTGTGTGCCGCAGTAAGAAGAGATCTTCGAGAAGGGAAGTGCCGTGACTTGTTCTGGTGTTGTCGGGATGAAAGTGGGTTGGCCGGGACGTTCTGAGCAACGGGAGGGGAAGCCAGGAGCGCTCCCTCTGCTTAGTGCCTTTCTCCTATTCGTGGTCTTGGCTAGCGGCGGATGCGCTGGCTGGTGGTCCAGGACACTGCCGCCGCCGGATCCTCCGCTGACGATCATGGTGGCGCAATTCCTGGTGGAAGCCCCGATTACGAAGAGCACGCAAATGCAGACGTTCGAGGAGACCCCGTCTCCAGAGGTCGAACCGGTCATCCGGGCTCAGCTCATCGAGGAGGTCGAGCTCAGAGCGTAGCGGCTGATGACGGAGCAGTTGGCCGTGCAACCGGGATTCCGGGTCGTGCCATTCGGCGAGGCCAGGCGTATGGTCGGCAATCTCGGCGTTCGGCGGGAACGGCTCAGCGACGCGCACGTCCGTGCCCTGGTCGATGAGAGCCGGGCCGATCTCATTGTCACCGGACGCATCCCGGATTATGGTGCCGTGCGCTGGCAGTACTGGGTGGGAGGGTGGGCGATGACGGCGACCGCTCATCTCCTGACCGTCGGGTTCGCCTCAGGCTGGAACCCGGCTGTCGTGGGCAGCTTCATGGCGCTCGATCTGTCCACGGATCTGCCCTTTTGGTGGGGCGGGGCCTATGCCTTTGGCTGGGGACTTCGATCCGTGCGGGTCCAAGTCGAGGCCGTGCAGACAGAGCTCTGTGGCGGACCGCTTTGGAGGACGCAGACGGTCATGGTCCTGATTCCCGGGAAAACGCTTGCCGTGTTCCCTCCCGAAGAGCAACGGCGGAAAGAGGTCCAGCTCGGGGTCAACCTGGAACGCGCCATCAGAGACGTTGCGGATGCAGCGGGCCAGTCGCTTCGACTGAAGTCTTGTGGGCCAGAACCGGAACCAGGAGACACGCGGCGATGAGGAGTTAATGGAAAGCGGAAGGAGACAGCCATGCACGAACCAATGATGGGGCTCTGGGGCTGGGTGGGTTATGTCTTGATGGTCGTCTTTTGGACGTTGGTGATCCTCGCGCTAGTCCTATGGATCAAGTCGTGGTTGGAACAAAAGGGATTTGGGTCAGCCTCTCGCGAGCCGGAATCGGCCTTGGAGATTTTGAAAAAGCGCTACGCCCGCGGGGAGATCAATAAGCAGGAGTTCGAAGAGAAGCGCAAGGATCTTCTTTAAAGACTTCGTATCGCACTGATTGGAACGCCGTGAAGCTCTCGCACCAGAGAGGGGGGTGGCGACTCTCAAAAGGAAGCGCCTTCTGAGCGTGACCAGTCTGGGCGACCAAGGGAGGAACAACATGTGTGAGAGCAGGATGGGCCCAGTGAGGCCGGAAGGAAACGATCACCAAGATGGCTTTGACGGGCCATGGTGGCGCTATCCCGTGCTTCGCAACGCGCTCATGGCCGGCGCACTGGCAGGTGCGGGATTCGTCCTGGCCCATCTCGGGCTGATCTCGTCGCAAATTGAGGGCCTGTGCTACCTCCTGGCGATCCCCTTAGGCGGGTATCACTGGGGTCGCGAGGCGGTGGAGGCACTCGTTCGCGAACGGGTTGTGGGGATCGACCTCTTGATGCTCGCCGCGACGGTGGGGTCCGGTATCTTGGGCCTCTGGGATGAAGCGGCCTTTCTCGTCTTTCTCTACGGGTCCGCTGAAGGTTTGGAGGAGTACACGTACGCCCGGACGCGGTCGGCGATTCGGGCCTTGCTCGATCTCGCGCCGAAGGAAGCTCACGTCCTGCGCAACGGAGAGGAGCTGACCATCCCGGCTGAACGCCTCCAAGTGGGCGATCACTTTCTGATTCGCCCTGGCGAGGGGCTCCCCACCGACGGGATCATCCGGTCAGGCAGCTCGAGTCTCGATGAATCCCCAATTACGGGAGAATCCCTTCCCGTGGACAAGGGGCTGGGGATGAAGGTCTTCGCCGGATCGCTCAACCGGCAGGGCCTCTTAGAAGTCGAAGCGACGGCCCCATTTCAGGACAATACCCTGGCGAAGATCATTCATCTGGTCGAAGAAGCGCAGGAACGCAAAGGCGCGGCCCAGCAATGGATCGAACGGTTTGGGCGACGGTACAGCCCGGCGGTCTTGTTGGTGGCCCTCGGATTCCTCATTGTGCCCTATCTCTTGGGATTGCCGCTGGCCGACTGGGCGATGCGAGCCGTGGTCCTGCTCGTCGCCGCGGCACCCTGCGCCCTGGTGATGTCGACGCCGGTCGCGACCGCCGCCGCGATCGGCACGGCAGGCAAGCGCGGCATCCTCATTAAAGGAGGCGCGCATCTGGAACACCTCGGCCGGATTCGCGCGGTCGCGTTCGACAAAACCGGGACCCTCACCTACGGGAGACCAGTGGTGACGGATCTCATTCCGTTCACCGGTTCCGAAGAAGAACTGCTCGCGTTGGCCGCTGGAATGGAATATGGCTCGGAGCATCCACTGGCCAGGGCGATTGTGGAACGAGCGCGGGCGGCCGAGATCGTGCCAGTGGAGGTGCGAACGTTTCACGCGCTCATGGGTGCGGGAGCGACCGCGGTCGTGGGAGACCAGAGCTGGTACGTGGGGAGCCCCGATCTGTTCCAACAGCTCGGCGTGGACCTGACGACGATCGAGGGCCATGTGCGAGCGCTTCAGGCAGAGGGGAAGACCGTGGTCCTCGTGGGCAATCAACACACCCTGCGAGGCCTGTTCGCGCTGCAGGACCGCATCCGCGAGGGCGTGCGCGAGGTCATCGCGGGCCTGCATACGATGGGCGTCCGCGTCGTCATGCTGACAGGGGACAATGCGCGAACAGCGCGGAGCGTCGCCCAGGCGCTGGGAATCGACTCCTACTTGGCGGATCTCAAGCCGGAAGACAAAGTCCGAGCGGTGCACGACCTGGAAGCCCGCTACGGCGCTGTGCTGATGGTGGGGGACGGGGTCAACGATGCGCCGGCCCTGGCCGCCGCCACCTGCGGGGTGGCGATGGGTGCGGCGGGGACCGATGCCGCTATCGAAGCCGCCGACGTAGCTCTAATGGCCGATGATCTCTCGAAGGTGGGGGAGGCGCTGCGGCTGGGAGCCAAAGCGAGGCAGATCAGCATGGAGAACATTGTCTTCTCCCTCGTGCTGCTCGCGGTCCTTATTCCCTTGGCGGTCGGCGGCTTCCTCAGCGTCGCCGTTGCGGTTCTGGTGCATGAAGTCAGTGAGCTTCTGGCCGTGGCGAATGGGCTCCGGGTCGGCTGGCCAGCAGCCCGCGTCTCAACCTCGGAGTAGCCGATCGAAGGAGGAATTGATGCTGAGCAAGACGATGGTGATTGTTCCAATCGCATTAATCATGTGGAGCGGATGTCAGTCGACAGCCCCGCCTACGTTGTTGTCCGCGCCGACAGGTGTGAGCGCACCAGCAGCACAGCATAATGAAGAGGGGATCCTCGCGTACAAGCAGAATCGGTGGGCCGAAGCCCAGCAGCATTTCGAAGCCGCGATCACAACAGTGCCGATCCTGGCGGAAGCGCATTACAACCTCGGGAAGACCCTGTACAAACTGAACGCCTTCAAAGAAGGCGATGCCCATTTTATTGAGGCGGCCAACTTGGCACCGGGGAATAAAGTAATTTGGGATTCTCCAGCCCTCAAGCATGTAACGGTTCCGGAGAAAGAGCCTCCAGGGGGGTCCGACGGGCACGGCCACGGCCACTAACGTTCGCCAAGCCTGGCGTTCATGACGAGGCTTCGTACGTCGTGCACCGCTTGGAAGATAATCGGCAGCTTAGAAAGACGAGGTTCCATGCATAACAATTCAGAGAGTAGACCCACGCAGCAAAAGAATCTGCTACGCGTCTTGCTGATCACGGGGACGTTTATGATCATCGAGGTGGTCGGCGGTCTGCTCACGGGAAGTTTGGCATTGTTGGCGGACGCAGGCCATATGCTGACGGATGTGGCGGCGCTAAGCCTGAGCGCCTTTGCCATATGGATGGCCGCCAGGCCTTCGACACCGGACAAGTCGTATGGTTATCACCGGGCAGAAATCCTCGCCGCGGCTATCAATGCCGCAGTGTTGTTGATGCTGGCGATCTGGATCGTCGTTGAGGCCTACCGTCGTTTTTTCGAACCGCCCCACGTCGCCGGCATTCCGATGTTGTTAATCGGCTTCGTCGGCTTGGCGGTGAATCTTGTCAGCCTGAAGGTACTCGAAGACCATGGGAACGAGACCTTGAATATCCGCAGTGCCTACTTAGAAGTGCTCAGTGATGCGATCAGTTCGATCGGAGTTATTCTTGGCGGGGCGACGATATGGTTGACCGGATGGTTTCCCATTGATCCGTTGCTCAGTGTCGGCATCAGCCTCTTTATTGTATGGCGCACGTGGGCACTCCTTTCTCAGGCTGTGCACGTCCTCATGGAGGGGGTGCCGACTCGCCTGAACGCCAGAGAGGTCGGACAAGCGATGGTCGCCGTGCCTGGCGTGAAGGGGATTCATGATCTTCACATCTGGACCATTACCTCCGGTCTCGACGCCCTCAGTGCCCATGTGGTGGTCCCTGTTGGGGAGGATCGGAACGCAGTGTTGGGACACCTCCAACAGCTTCTACGAGATCGCTTCGGAATTGATCATGCCACACTGCAGATTGTGGAGGAACGATCAGACCGAGTTCAGGTGGAATAAATATCCGAGAAGGTTCGGACTGGGTGAGTATATCTTGACTTTCTTTTCCCCGATTTGAGCGTGGCCTCAGCCGGAGTGGCATCAACTATCGGAGTTGTCATGCCGGTCTATCTCAACGAAGCGTATGAACGGCGAGTGCGTGAAGGCCGCAGGACGACAGTTCAAGACCTGCGTGAGGTCATGATGGAAGGAGTAGTTCAGCGGGTGCGGCTCAAGGTGATGACCGTCACTGCCGTCATGGGCGGGTTATTGCCAATCATGTGGACCACCGGTCCCGACGCCGATATGATGAAACGGATCGCTGCACCGATGATTGGTGGTATGGCCGACTCGACCATCCTTACGCTGATCTTTCTTCCGATCCTCTATGCCATGTGGCGACGCGTTCAGCTCTGTTGCGTGATTCCGAGTCCTGTATCGTAGAGAGTTGCGGTAGGAAGCCATGAACCAGAGCAAATATAAATGTGCTTTACCTGAATGAGCGGAGACACAGAAGGGCGGCACATTGAGAAGCCGACCTTCTGCCCTCTCAGCGGTCAGCTCACGAGGTTATGCACCCACTGCCACGCCTTGGAAGCGGCCTCATAGGGGCAAAAGCCAAACTGTTCTACCCAGTAGAAGCTCCTGACTGCGATGGCTATCTCGATGGCGATTCGTTGCAAACCCTGTATCAGGGCTTATGTGAGGATGGCCTATGATAAGGGCGTCTCACAGGAGGAGCTGATTGAATTCCTCGAAGTGGCCATGACGATGCAAGGCTGTCCGGGGGAAGAATGGGCGCTCAAGGCGTATCGTGGCTACAAGGAATGTCTGATGGGCGGGCCCACAGACAAGACCGCGTTGTGCTGCGAACACTGAGCTTCCGACGCATCAGGGAGTAAGAGGGGCCTCGCATAGTATTTTGAACATATAGACCTGTTGCGCCGCTGGAGGACTGACGATAGGCTACGCAGAGAGAGGAACTCCATGAACAAGAAGAAGCAGGCAGTTCCACAAGACGAGCTCTCCTTCACCGCATCAAACGCGACTCCTGAACCTCACCTGAACGATATGATCCAACGGCTTCTAGAGCACGAGTCTGCGTTTCGAGTGTTCTTACATCGTCGTGTCGGTGATGAGGCGGTGGCGGAGGACTTATTGCAACAAAGTATGATTCGAGCCGTTCAACGTCACCATTCTGTGCGAAATGATGACAGTGTGGTGGCCTGGTTCTATAAAATCATTCGCCACACACTCATCGACTATTATCGATCGAAAAGTGCAGAAGCTCGTCGCAATGAAGCCTTTCTCCAAGAACTGACTCTCTCTGGAGACGATAAGGAGCCTCCGATCGATGAGATGAAAACCACCGTCTGCACTTGCCTTCACCGTCTCCTTCCGAAGTTGCGTTCGAACTATGCCGAGCTCATCCGGCGCATTGATCTCGAGGACGAATCTCCGAAACGCGTGGCGGAGGAGTTGAAGATCTCTCAAAGCAATCTCACGGTTCGGTTGCACCGAGCCCGTCAAGCCTTGCGCGCCAGCCTGGAACAGTCCTGCGGGGTCTGCAGTACACACGGCTGCCTGAATTGCACGTGCGACTAAACAGCGGCACCGTCCGCAACGATGAGTCCTCGCCTCATACCCACGCCCAATCGTATCTACAGGCACTGTAATAATTGGCGTCCTCTTCCGTCTGAAGGGGTGAAGGATGCGCGTTTCTTGAATGTGAGATGCGCGAAACCCACTCACTGAGGAGGTTCGACATGGACGAATTGACCCTGAAGATCGCCGGAATGAGCTGCGGGCATTGCGTCGGACAGGTCACGAAGGCGCTGACCCGGCTCGACGGTGTGCGGGTGAACAGCGTGAAGGTCGGCGAAGCAATCGTCGTTTATGACCCGAGGGAGATCGTTCCCACGGAGATTATCCAAGCTGTGAACGAGGCGGGATATGAGGCCGAGTTGGTCAGGAGGGTGGCATGAGCATGATGGAATGGATGGTCATCATCGGCGGCATCGCGGCGATGATCTGGATCAACTGGTACTTCTTTCTGGCCCGACAGACGGTGTCGAACGCCGCGATCAATGTGGAGGGAGTCCAGGAGGTCGCCATTGTGGTTGAAGGCGGCTATCACCCAGCCGTGGTGAGCGTGAGAGGGACAGGCCGGTCCGGCTCGTCTTTGACCGACGAGAACGGTCAGGTTGCTCGGAAGAGATCGTCTTTCCAGATTTTGGGGTCCACAAGTGCTTGCCCGCCTTCCGAAAGACCACGATCGAGCTGACGCCGACACAGACAGGCGATTTCGTGTTCACCTGCGGGATGAGCATGTTGCGCGGCCGGCTCATCGTGCAAGACTGACGAGGAGGAAACCATGCCGACCACGACTCCCTTGATACTGATAGAGAAACGGAACCCAAAAAATACGGCTCAACAAACCGGGACCAATGCAGTGACTGCCCATGAGAAGGTCACAATTCCCGTGAAGGGAATGACCTGCGCCGCCTGTCAGGCGCGCGTGCAACGGGCGCTACAGGCAAAACCGGGCGTCTTCGACGCCTCAGTGAATCTCATGCTGAAGAATGCCGCCGTCACGTACGATCCTGTGGTGACCTCCCCCAAGGCCCTGGTCGAGACGATCCGCGAGACCGGGTATGGTGCAGAACTCGCCGCGCAGGATCAGACTGCGTTCGATGAACAGGAGGCACAGGATCGGGCGCAGGAGGAAGAGTATCGGGAACTCAGGCACAAGGCGTTATTGAGTGGAAGCATCGGTTTGTTGGCCATGACACTCTCCATGCCGCTTATGGGGGCTGCCGATGCAGATGTCCATGGACCGGTTGCCGATCTGTTCATGCGATGGGCGATGGAATCAATGACCCCCGCCATCCATGCCGTCGCTCCCTGGCTCTATACGTTCACCCCATGGGTATTATCGTACGCGCTGCTCGCGCTGACCCTGCTCGTCATGGGTTGGGCGGGGCGGCATTTCTATGTGCGCGCCTGGTCCGCCTTCCGACATCACTCGGCGAACATGAACACACTCATCGCCGTGGGCACAGGGGCCGCCTTCCTCTACTCCGTGCTGGCGACTGTGGCGCCGGAGTTCTTCCTGAGTCGGGGCGTGCTGCCGGACCTCTATTATGAGGCGGTGATCATGATCATTGCGCTGATCCTGACCGGCAACGCGCTGGAAGCGCGGGCCAAACGACAGACTTCCGTGGCCTTGAGGCGCCTGGTGGAACTCCAACCGAAAACGGCGCGGGTGGTGCGGGCCGGCGCTGAGGTCGACATCCCAGTGAACGACGTGCAGAGCGAGGAGATCGTGATCGTGCGGCCGGGAGAACGCATCCCTGTGGACGGAGCAATCATTTCCGGGACGAGCGCGGTCGATGAATCGATGGTGACGGGCGAATCATTGCCGGTCGAAAAACAGCCGGGGGATCGCCTCATCGGTGGCACGATCAATAGGACCGGCGCCTTCCGGTATCGCGCGACGACGCTGGGGTCGGACAGCGTCCTGGCCCACATCGTCAAGCTGATGTGTGATGCTCAGGGCTCACGGGCTCCCATCCAGAGGCTCGCCGATCAGGTCAGCGGGATCTTCGTGCCGATCGTGCTGTCACTCGCGATCGCGACGTTTGTGATCTGGTTTGTTACGGCTGACCAGGCGCCGGCCATGCGTGCGTTTGCCGCGGCGGTTGCGGTCCTGATCATTGCCTGCCCCTGCGCAATGGGACTTGCCGTGCCGACTGCCGTCATGGTGGCGACCGGCAAGGGAGCCGAAAGGGGTATCCTGATCAAGGGCGGTGAGGCGTTGCAGCGGGCTGGGCAGATTAACACCGTCGTGTTGGATAAGACCGGCACGATCACCGAGGGACGGCCGACCGTCACGGACGTGGTACCGGTTTGGGGTACGGAGTGGTCTGAAAAAGATCTCGTACGGCTGGTCGCCTCGATCGAGGCCTCCTCTGAACATCCGCTGGCTGAGGCGATCGTGCGCTATGCGAACGAGCAGTCGTTGCCCCTGGCGACGGCAGACTCGTTCCAATCGGTCACGGGACAGGGAGCAACTGGCGTGGTAGATGGTGCCGCGCTGGCTGTTGGCAATGAGGCGCTCATGGCTGATTATGCGGTGGATCTCACCGCAGTGAAAGAGGAGGTGGAACGTCTAGCCGGTGAAGGAAAAACGCCGATGTATATCGCGATCAACGGGAAGTTGGCAGGGTTGATTGCCGTAGCCGACCCGATCAAGCCCACATCTCGTGAGGCCATTCAAAAATTGAACCAGCTGGGGCTCATGGTGGTGATGCTGACTGGGGATCACCGCCGCACGGCGGAGGCCATCGCACGGCAGGCCGGGATTGACCGCGTGGTCGCTGGGGTGTTGCCGGAAGGCAAAGTGGCCGAGGTCCGTCGCCGACAGCAGGCGGGAGAGGTCGTCGCGATGGTGGGCGATGGCATCAACGATGCTCCTGCCCTGGCACAGGCCGATGTCGGGTTCGCAATCGGCACCGGCACCGATATCGCTATGGAAGCGAGCGACGTGACATTGATGCGGAACGATCTCCGCGGCGTCGTGTCGGCTATTTTGCTAGCCAGGCGAACGATGCGGACGATGAAACAAAATTTGTTCTGGGCATTTGTCTACAACGTCGTGGGCATTCCCGTCGCGGCCGGTATTCTCTACCCGGCCTTCGGTATTCTGCTCAGCCCCATTCTTGCCAGTGCGGCCATGGCGTTCAGTTCAGTCAGCGTGGTGACGAACAGCCTCCGCCTCCGGCATGCGCGGGTGGCGTGAGGAGTTCGGATGCGAGGTGAGAGCGATCAACAGATCAATGAAAACCTATAAACCAAGACGCCCAAGAAGCCATACACGATCACCGTTATCGAGTACGAGGAACGATCGATCCAAGAAAGATCCCCTATGGTCCAACTGGGCAGCATCTTGGATATGGCCCTTGCCGCTTTGTGAAGGCTCACGTTCTGAAGTGGGCACCGTTCATTTGACCAAGCACAGGTGCTGATGTATTATCAGCCTCGTTATGACTAAACTCTTCCTTCTCGGTCTGCTGTGTCTGTCAGTGTTGTGCATGGTCCCGCTCATGGGGAGCCATCATCTGGCCTCAGACCATCTGCACCACGATGCGTCAGTCTCCTGCTCTACCTGCATGGGATCTGCGGCCATGAGTACGGTCGGTGTTCTCTTCGCCTTGCTGGGCTTTTCGAGTCTCATCATTCCGGCTGCGCCTCTTCTCACACTGGTCGTCGATCAGTTCCATCCTCCCCGCGTGCGCTGACGCTGTAACGCCGTTTCGTCTTCCAGAAAGCATTATCAGAAAACAGCCGTGACAGGTTCACGTGTGCTGGTCAGCTGTGTTTGAACAGCGGATCCGCTCAGGCGTTCCAGGAGAGAACATCATGCGTACGCGACAACTGTTGGCATTGTTCGGCGTCACGATCCTCATCGCCGGCATCACGGGGGCCTGTGCCCCGGTCGAGCAACGGGATAAGCGGTTCTATTACCGCGCCCTGTGGAATTTTGCATTGCGGGAGCAGTTGAAAGAACTGGATATTGAATTCAATGGCGTCGACTTTGGGCACTCGAACCTCTATGAAAATCTCCTGTTGACGGGAGCCAAAGATGTGTCGGCCATTGAGGACAGGGCAAGGAAGGAGACGCTCCGGTTTATTTATTCTCGGCCAGTTCTCAACCCGAATGAAGAAGCGATTGCGCCAAACTATATGAAATTGGCGTGGAAGGCGCAGAATACGTTTGATGAAGCCCATGCGCTTCACCGGGCCACCTACGATATCTATGTCTCGGACATCGAAGACAAAAAGACGGCCATCCACAACGTATTGGCGTTTTACAAGGAGAGTCAGTATGCGATCACCGCGAAGCAGCTGGATCATCAACGGTTGGATACCTTCCCGTACTCGAAATCGTTTCGCCGAAAGTTTCCGCTCTTCAACGCCACAATTTGGGCCTACCACTATCTCCAGGTTGTGGTCTATGACGCGTTAGCTGTGGCTCCGGACCTTCCGGCAAAACAAAAAGCTGTCGAGCCGATCCTGAGGACCTATCATGGCTATTTGCAGAAGCCACCGGTGGAATGGACGTTCATGCCGATGACGGCAGAGCTGAGTCCGAAGTTCGCGGCGGAGTATCCCGAGATCGCCAACATCTTCGATAACCTCCACATGATGCATGACAACATCAGTGACATTCTCACCAGCGATCTCCTCCCGACCTGGGAGGGAAAGCGCCAGGAAATCTACCGCGTGACCCAGACCTACTACTGGACCAGTGCGGATGCCACGAACCCCTTCTTCGTTCGTGAGGGACAACCCCACCACTCTGGCTTGACCCCAGGGGTAGAACCCGGAGCGCCGGGCGAACAGTCCGGACACTCAGGAGGTCACCAGTGAAAAGGAATACTTCCAGGGGTGTCGTACTGTTCCTGCTGATGGTGCCGACCGTCGTCTGGGCGTTGGACCACGACAATCTGGACCCCAACCGTCCCATTGCGATTGAAGATGCTTATGTGGTTCCGAAAGGAGAGATCGGGGTCGAGGGAGGACTATTATTTAGTGACCGCAAGCGAGGGGACAGCCGACTCGTGTTCCAGCCTCAGCTGATCATCGGGGCATTCAACAATACCCAATTGGAGCTGAGTAGCGATGTGTCGACGGACCCGAGGTCCGTCGTAGGGGATGATAAATCAGGCAATCTCACGGTCGGCGCGCTGTATAACTTCAATACCGAGACCCTGAGCCTGCCAGCCTTTGCAGCCCGCGTACAACTGGGGTTTCCCACCGGTGTGAGTGCGAAGGGAGTCGATACCGCGCTGACCGGCGTGATGACGCGCTCGTTCGGGCAATGGCGAACCCATGTGAATGTGGGGTATACGTTTCTGGGATCTCCACAGGGGATGGAACGGGTGGGAGCGTACCGTGTGGTAGCGGCGGTCAGTTATCCGCTCGGATATCCCACAAGTTTTCGCGATACCATTATTGCCAACGTCTTCACCCGCCAGTCTGATCTCCTGGGCCAACGGAATCCGACAGGCATTGGGATCGGTCTTCGGCATCAAGTCAGTTCCCGAGTCGTCGCTGATGTAGGCATCGGGAGTGAATTAATCGGGCCAGCAGATCGATCCGTGTTCTTCAGCACCATCGGACTGTCGGTGGGATTCTGAGAGAGGAGAAGCCTCTGGCACTCAACACTTTCATGCCCCGAATCGCCCTCGTTGCAGTGGCCCGGTTGGTGAGCGAGGGCTGCCAGTCCTCGCTAAAACCCAAGCAGATGGTGTTACCTGCACCAGTCGGCACGACTGCAACTGCAGTCCGCCACAATGACGAGGGCATTCTAGCCTATCAGCAGGGACAGTGGGAGAGCGCGAAGCAACATTTCGAAGCGGCAATCGCTGTGTTGCCAGAGTTGACCGAAGCTCACTACAACCTCGGGATGGCATTGTACCGCCTTGGAGCCCTGCGTGAAGGAGATGCGCATTTCATCAAGGCAGCCAATTTAGCGCCGGGCAACAAGGTGATCCGGGATTCGCCCCCGCTCGGAGGCGTGTCGGTTCCAGAGAAAGAGATCAAAATGCCTGGCAGCGATGGACATGGCCACAGTCACTGACGCGTGTCCTTGCAGTCGGATGTTGTCTGGGGAGTGAAAAGAGTCAGGCTAAGAAATGTTAACAGTCACATAGCGAGGTGTAGAGTGCGGTGTGGGTTGGCCTCGACTGCGCGTGTTGCGACCCGCTGTATTCAAAGGCCAGCAGATCTTCCGGCACCGACGCCGATATGATGAAACGGATCGCTGCACCGATGATCGGAGGTAGGGCCAGCTCGACCATCCTGACGCTGATCGTTATTCCGATCCTCTATGCCATGTGGCGACGCGTTCAGCTCTGTTGCGTGATTCCGAGTCCTGTATCGTAGAGAGTTTCGGTAAGAAGTTCTGAACCAGAACATGTATAGATGTGCTTCGCCTGAATACGAGAAGCCACAGAAGGGCGGCATATTGAGAAGCCGCCCTTCTGCTCTCTCAGCGGTCAGCTCACGAGGTTATGCACCCACTCCCACGCCTTGGAAGCGGCCTCATAGGGGCAAAAGCCAAACTGTTCTATCCAGGGACACATAGTCATCACCTCCCTTCGTGCACACTATCCTACGGCCTATACCGTGGTACGGGGTCAAGGGGTATCAGCTGTTTGTTGAGGCGCTTGACTCTATACCAGAGTACAAGGTGTAGACTGTCTCCCATGGTGGTGACATGGCTGCTCAACTAACGATCGGTCAGCTTGCCAGAATTGTCGGAGTGAATGTCCAAACCGTCCGCTACTACGAGCGTCTGAATCTGCTCAGGCCATCAGCAAGGAGGCCTTCGGGGTACAGACTGTACAGTCATGAAGAGGAACGACGTCTCCGGTTCATCAGGAACGCCCAAGCGCTCGGCTTCACGCTGCACGAGATCGCTGAGTTGCTCGTTCTCCGGGTTGCCTCAACGACTCGCTGTGGTGAAGCGCGGGAAAAGGCTCGGGCGAAACTGGTGCAGGTGGAATCCAAAATTGACGACTTACAGGCACTGGCCCGCGCACTGAACAGTTTGATCCGGGCTTGCAGGGTTGGCCGGCCCACCGGCCACTGTTCGATTCTGATGAGCCTTGAAGAAGAAATAAAATCTGGCGCGAAGAAGGGAGTGGCAAAAGGATGACAACGGAACGCGAGAGGCTGTTCGCGGAATTACGTCGCTTGAGTCCGAAGGTAACCGGCGGCTTACTACGCATGCGCCAGGTGACCTATCGGGATGCGGCTGTCGCAGCCAAATACAAACTGCTGACGGCCATGGTCGTCTCCATTGCGATTCGTTGCGAACCCTGTATCAGGGCGTATGTGAGGATGGTCTATGATAAGGGTGTCTCACAGGAGGAGCTGATTGAATTCCTCGAAGTGGCCATGACGATGCAAGGCTGTCCTGGGGAAGAGTGGGCGTTAAAAGCTTTCGCGGCCTTCAAGGAATGTGTGAGCGGGCAGCAGGCGGCAGATGCTGTGTGCTGCGTTCACTAAATGAATCAATGCCCGACGACGATTCCTGTCAAACGTGCAAGGGGCCCGGCTTAAAACGGAACAGCCATTGGTGAGACCAGTTTTCCCCGGCTTAATGATCTTCCCATCGACCTTCTTGATCGAGAGTGGCCACTTTGACTGATTCTAGGTAGCCACATTCCGTGATTGTATTCAGACGTGCCCACTTTCATTTTTCATCCAGCACAACAACATAAGAATACTCGCGGCTGAACTCTTTAACAGGCTCCAGGATCTCCTCAGCTGACGCGCTTTGCCACGGATATCGATATGGAGACTGACCCGAAATGCCTCAGTGGCATCCAATGATGAGGTCCGAGGCGCGGCCTGCTGGTTTGCATAAGCTCATGAAATCAAATGAGGTTTCTAGAATGTCTGGCAGCCGTTATTTCTGGCACCGCTGATGCTTAGACAATATTACGTGTGGTCGGTGAGACTTGATGTGTCAGCTGCAGTTGATAGAGCCTGGGCATCGAAGTTGACAGGTCTCAGGTCTTGTAGGAAATGGTCAATCCCATGATTCGACGAGTTAATACGCAATACGTTGCCCTGGTGCTCTTCTTCACCTTGTGCCAGGTGATCGGGATGATGTGTATGTCGCCGGATCTCTCGTCGATGGAAGGTGCGGCGCTGCTTGTGGAAGAGGAAATGGCCTGTCCAATGGATGGGACCACCATGTGCCCACCGTCACTCACCTCGTCTCCCGAACGTCAGATTAAGAACAGCATGGTCATGGATGTTGATCATGAGGCGATCCCGCTTAGTCCTGCTGCCGTGCGCACAGTTCCCTCGGCCCCGACGCTGTGGTCCTGGAGTCGCGCGTGGTCCATTGTCCCTCTCTCCATAGGTTCTTCCTCGGTCCTCCGAATCTGATTCCACCTCTTCAGTGCTTTCGCTCGCCGCTCGGCTGATTATGTTGAGCGGGCGATGCCTCCTTTCTTTCTTCAATGTCGTCTGGAGGTGCTGCCGTGAAACCATCACTCGTTCATATTCCGGCGTGGGTCTTCTCTGCCCTCACGCTCTCCGTCGTAGGTCTCACCCCGCTGTGCGCCAGCGGCGCGCAAGAGACTGGTGGTGCCACACGCCCGGATAGCGTGGTCCACATGGCACCCGGTGACGATCGGATTACTCTCCAGAGTCTCATCGAGGAAGTGGTCGCCCGGAGTCCGGAAATTAAGGCGGCCAGAGAACGGTGGGAGGCAGCCAAGGCCGTCGTACCGCAAGTCCAAACACTCCCTGATCCGAGATTGCAGTTGGGGTATCAGCGGATGCCGATGACCGATCCGCTTCAGGGCGCGATGTATGGATTCGGCCAGGAGATTCCGTTCCCAGGGAAGCTCAGATTGAAGGGCGAGGTGGCGCAAAGCGACGTCGACCGGCTGGAGCAGGAATTCAATGCCACGCGGCTGAGGCTCATTGCGACGTTGAAAGAAGCCTATTTCAACCTCCACTACGTGCACAAGAGCATCGAGATCGTCGAAAAGAACAAAGTCCTCTTGATGCAGTTCGAGAAGACGGCCAAGGCTCGGTACAGTGTCGGCCAAGCCGCGCAGCAGGATGTCTTCCGCGCCCAGGTCGAGATCTCGCGGGTGCTCGATCGCCTTGCCGTGTTGGATCAGCAAAAGGAGAGTTTGCATGCCGCGATCAATCGTCTCGTGAATCGACCGCCGGCTGGACCATTGGGAACACCGGAGGAAATTCAAACCACGATTATGACGATCCCATTACAGGAACTCAGCCGCCGCGCCGACGAGTTCTCCCCCGCGTTGTTGGCGACGGCAAAGAGCATTGATCGTTCGGAGCGGTCCGTTTCGCTGGCCAAACGCCAATATTACCCGGATTTTGATCTGACGGCCTTGGGACTTCGGAATGATCGGACCAACGACAACGGGTACCAGGTGATGGTGGGGATCAAGATCCCGCTGTTCTACGAAACGAAGCAGAAGCAAGGCGTGCGGGAGGCGCGCGCCAGCTTGGAGGGCGCGCGGGAGGATTTTACGGCGACTCGCCAGGACCTGTTATTTCAGGTGAAGGATGGGTTCGTGCAAGCGCAGCGCGCCGAGCGGCTGATCACCATCCTGCGCGATGCCATCATTCCCCAGGCAACGCTTGGCCTGCAGGCCGCGCAAGCCGGGTACGCGGTGGGGAAAGTAGATTTTTTGACGCTGCTCAATAGTCTCTTGACGCTCCAGGACAGCCAGCTAGAACTGCATGGCGAGATGGTGAACCACGAGAAAGCGCTCGCTCGGCTCGAAGCCGTAACCGGTGGACCGTTAGGTGGCCCGCAGCCGGAAAGGAAACCGGGATCATGACTCGTCAGCGTCTCATCGGCATGGGGATCGTGCTCATTGCGGCTGGCGCCGCACTCGTCTGGCTGATGTCACGGCCGGTGGTGCTGCCACCGGCGGATTCCCGACAGGACGAGATGGCCGGGATGGACATGCCGTGGATGGGAAAGGAGCAACAGAAGAAGCCGGCCCTGGTGGAGGAAGCGGTTGGACCAGGGACTCCCCTCGAGTCCGAAGGTGTGCCAGGCATCGTGACCATTGCACCGGATCGCCTCCAAACGATCGGCGTAAAGTATGAGCCGGTGGCGCGTCGTCCTCTGGAAAAGATCATCCGGACCGTCGGGCGCGTTGCCGTGGATGAGCGCAAGCTGGCCAAAGTCACGATCAAGTTTCACGGGTGGATCGAGCAACTATTCGTCAGCGCGACCGGAGACCACGTCAAGAAAGGGCAGCAGCTCTTCACGATCTACAGCCCCGATCTGGTCGCCACTCAGGAGGAGTATCTCCTGGCGTTGCAAGGCCGCAAGCAAATGGGGGAGAGTGAATTTCCGGAAGTGGCTCGGGGGTCACAGGACCTGCTGGAAGCGACCAAGCGCCGTTTTCAGCTCTGGGATATCACGGATGATCACATCCGAGAACTCGAAAAGACCGGTAAGGTGTTGAAGACTCTGCCGATCCATTCGCCCATCACCGGGACAGTCATCAAGAAGGACGCTCTCGCCGGGGCGCATGTGGATCCTGGCCAGGAGCTCTACACTATCGCGGATCTCTCCCATATCTGGATCTTGGCGGACATTTACGAATACGAACTCTCGTTCGTGAAGAAAGATCAGAAAGCGGCCGTCACCCTGTCCTATGATCCGAGCACGGTCCTGACCGGACACGTGGGTTTCATCTATCCCACCTTGGACCCGAAGACCCGCACCGCCAAAGTGCGGTTCGAACTCGACAACCGTGATGAAACGCTCAAGCCGGACATGTATGCCAACGTGGAACTGCGGGTCAGCCTGGGCACACGACTCGCGATTCCACAAGAAGCGGTCATCGAGTCTGGTCAGAAGCAAGTGGTATTTCTGCATCACGGCGGGGGAAAGTTGGAGCCGCGATTGATCAAGACCGGGGTGAAGACCGGGGAGTGGTCTGAAGTGCTGGAAGGACTTAAAGAAGGCGAGCACATTGTGACCTCGGCCAACTTTCTGATCGACAGCGAAAGCCGGCTCAAGTCCGTGGTCGAAGGCATGGGTGGCATGCCGGGTATGAAGATGAAGGATTAAGCGGACATGGTTGCACAGATCATCGAATTCAGCGCGCGAAACCGCTTCATTGTCTTCCTCCTGGTCTTTGCGTTTTCCGTCGTCGGACTCTGGGCGATGTGGGAGACACCAATCGACGCGTTGCCGGATATTTCCGACACGCAAGTCATCGTCTACACCACCTGGCCAGGGCGCTCGCCTGATCTCGTGGAAGATCAAATCACCTATCCGATCGTCACTGCCTTGCTTTCCGCGCCCAAAGTCACCGTCGTCCGGGGCTTCTCGGACTTTGGCTATTCCTACGTCTATATTCTCTTCAAGGACGGCACGGATATTTATTGGGCCAGGTCGCGCATCCTCGAACGGTTGAGCCAACTCTCCGGCCGCATGCCGGAAGGGGTCACACCGCAGCTCGGGCCAGACGCGACGGGCGTGGGCTGGGTCTTTCAGTACGCTTTGGTCGATGAAGCCGGACAGCACGATCTCGCCGCTCTGCGCAGTTTCCAGGATTGGTATTTGCGGTACTGGCTGCGGGCCGTGGAAGGCGTGGCCGAGGTGGCCAGTATCGGCGGGTTTGTCAGGCAGTACCAAGTGAACCTTGATCCGACCAAAGTATTAGCCTATCGCCTCTCCCTCCCTTCCATTGTCGAAACAATACGCCAGAGCAACAACGACGTGGGGGGCCGCGTCGTGGAGTTTTCGGGGATCGAATACGTGGTTCGTGGGCGTGGGTATATCAAGAAAGCGGAGGACATCGAGAAGATCGCGGTGGGGGTCAATGAGAACGGCACGCCGATTCTATTGCGCGACGTGGCGACGGTCCGGCTCGGGCCAGACATGAGGCGAGGGCTGGCGGAGTTAGACGGTCAAGGCGAAGTTGCCGGCGGCATCGTGGTCATGCGGTTCGGCGAGAATGCGTTGACCGTGATTGAACGGGTCAAGGCCAAGCTCAAAGAACTCGAACCCTCCATGCCAAAAGGCGTGAAGGTCGTCCCGGTCTATGACCGGAGCGACTTGATTCGAGAATCGATCGCGACGGCCAACGAAAGCCTTCTGGAAGAACTGGTCGTCACTGGGGTGCTGATCTTGGCGTTCTTGCTCCATGTCAGGTCCGCGATCGTTCCTATCCTCACCCTGCCGCTTGCCGTCCTGATCTCATTCATTCCCATCTATATGATGGGCATCGGCATGAACATCATGTCGCTGGGCGGCATCATCGTGGCGATCGGCGACATGGTCGATGCCGCCATCGTGATGGTGGACAACGCCCACAAGCGCCTCGAGGAATGGGAGCGGGATGGGAAGGTCGGCGACCGGCTCCAAGTCCTGATCGATTCGGCCAAAGAAGTTGGCCCGCCCATTTTTGCGTCTGTACTTGTCATCGCGATCTCGTTTATCCCGGTCTTCGCGCTCGAAGCGCAAGAAGGCCGCATGTTCAAGCCGCTGGCCTGGACCAACAACCTGGCCATCGTGATGTGCGCGGTCCTGGCCATCACGATGGTCCCGGCCTGCTTACCGACGTTCATTCGAGGCAAAATCTTTCCGGAACTGAAGCATCCTGTCACCCGCTCGCTCCAACGGCTCTATGCGCCCGTGCTGCGCACGGCCTTGCACTATCGGAAGGCGGTCGTGATCGGGGCTATCGTGTTGATGGCCAGCATCGTGCCGCTCTATCAGCAGATGGGCTCCGAGTTTATGCCGCCCTTGTACGAAGGCACGATCCTCTATATGCCGACGACGTTGCCGGGCTTGTCGGTGACGGAGGCCAGCCGGCTGCTGCAGATCATGGATCAAAAACTGCGATCCTTTCCGGAGGTGGAGCATGTCTTTGGCAAGGCGGGACGAGCCGAAACCTCCACCGACCCGGCGCCCTTTAGCATGATGGAAGTGGTCGTCGAGCTGAAAGCGAAGGAGCAGTGGCGACCAGGGTTGAGCTATGAGGGACTCGTGGATGAGATGGACCGCGCGCTCCAGATTCCTGGTGTGACGAACGCCTGGACGATGCCGATTAAGGCCCGGATCGACATGTTGACGACTGGCATTCGGACGCCGGTCGGGATCAAGATCTTTGGTCCCGATCTGAAACAGATCGAACAGATCGGTGAACATCTGGAAATGGTGCTCAAAGAGGTCCCAGGCACACGTAGCGTATATGCGGAGCGAGTGTCCGGCGGCTACTTCCTCGACTTCGATATCAACCGTGACGAGATTGCGCGCTATGGGCTCAAGCTGATGGATGTCGGAAGGATCATCGAAACGGCCATCGGGGGTGAAAATATCGCCACCACCATCGAAGGCCGGGAGCGCTATCCGATCAACGTCCGGTATCTGCGTGAGTTGCGGGATGATCCTGAAAAGCTGAAGCGCGTGCTCGTGGAGACCCCGACCGGCGCGCAAGTGCCGCTCGCGCAACTGGCCACGCTCCGATTCGTCAATGGACCGCCAATGATCCGGGACGAAAACGGCCTCCTCGCGGGCTATGTCTTCCTGGACATGACGGGGCGGGATGTCGGCGGCTATGTGGAGGATCTCAAGCGAGTGGTCAGAGAGAAGGTGACCCTGCCTCCGGGCTACACGATCGTCTGGTCCGGCCAGTATGAGTTCATGGAGCGGGTCAAGGAGCGCCTGAAACTGGTCGTCCCGCTGACGCTCATCATCATCTTTGTCACCTTCTATTTCACGTTCCGCTCGGTTGCACAAACCTGCATGGTGATGGTGGGGGTGCCGCTCTCGCTGGTGGGGGCCATCTGGTACCTGTCGATCCTGGGCTACAACATGAGCATCGCGGTGTGGGTGGGACTCATCACCGTCGTCGGGACGGCGGCGGAGACCAGTGCCGTCATGTTGGCCTATCTGGATGAAGCCTGTGCCCGCCGTAAAGCGGCCGGCGGGCTTACGACCCTGCAGGATGTCATCGAGACGGTGCAATTCGGGGCAGTGGAACGGATCCGGCCCATGATGATGATTGGCCTTGTGGACGTGATTGGGTTGATCCCGGTGATGTGGGCCACCGGCACCGGCGCCGATGTGATGAAACGGATCGCCGCGCCACAGGTCGGCGGCGTCTTCTCCGCCATGATCCTCACGCTGTTTGTCATCCCGCCCGTCTATGTCATGTGGCGGTGGTGGAAAGAACGACAGGCCGCTCACGTCACGGCGCCCGGGGCAACACACCCGCAGGGTGAGGCAGCGAGCGAATGACCATGACCGACACACACCGAAAATACATCAAATACATCCCGGCTTTGCGATTCGGCTGGCTGACGCCGCTCTATGATCCGCTGGACCATGCGGGAAGCGGTCTTCAAGCCGACGCTCGTGGAGCAGGCGCACATCCAGCCGGGGCATCACGTGCTGGATCTTGGTTGTGGCACGGCGACCCTCATGATCCTGATTAAGCAGCGGCATCCCGAGGCCCAGGTCATCGGACTTGATGGAGATCCCACGGTGCTTGCGCTTGCGAGAACCAAACTGGCCGACGCAGCGGTGACGATCCCGCTCGATCAGGGCCTCGCCTTTGAGTTGCCGTATCCGAGCCAGGTCTTCGATCGGATCTTGACCAGTCTGCTACTGCATCACTTGACCCGAGACGACAAACGGCGGACGTTGCGCGAAGCGTTTCGTGTCCTGCGTCCAGGCGGGGAACTCCACATCGCGGATTTCGGCCCACCGCACCATGCCGGGATGGCTGCCGTTTCTTGGATCATGCGGTGGCTCGAAGAAGCAAGCGACAACATGAAAGGCCTCCTCCCGGACTTGGTCCGCGAAGCGGGCTTTAAAGCGGTCGAAGAAACGGCTCGCTACAGCACAGCGTTTGGGACCTTGTCGTTGATGAAAGCGGAGAACCCACGGAGAAGTGAGTCAGTGTGAACGCAGGCCCTCGTATGAAAAACAGGAGGACAGGATGACGTATAGGGAGATCGTGGTGATGGCGATGGTGGGACTCACGCTTCTGGGACTCGGGTGCCAGTCGACACCCAAGCGGACGGTCTTGTCCGCACCGGGCGGGACGAATGCCGCGGCGTCGCGTCACAATGACGAAGGGATCCAGGCCTATCAACAGCAACAGTGGGAGCGTGCAAAACAACATTTCGACGCGGCGATCGCCGCGTCTCCGGAGTTCGCCGAAGCCCACTACAACTTAGGCATGACCTTGTATCGACTGAAGGCGATGCAAGAGGGCGATGCGCATTTCATCAAGGCCGCGAATCTCGCGCCGGGGAACAAAGTCATTTGGGATGCGCCGCCTCTCAGAGGCGTGAAGGTTCCGGACAAGGAAGTTCCGGGAATGTCGTCGGATGGACATATGCACAGCCACTAGGCAGGGCGGAACGGTGTCCTTTATTTAGGGAATAGTTTTCTCCAGGTCGCGATGCAGTTTGGCCAGAGTCTCGGCTTCCCGCGCAGTCTCGGTGTACAGCTTAATGAAGAGCCGACAATGAGCAATCAGGTCCTCCTTGGTGTGTTTCGGAGATGGCAGGTAGTCGGGCTTTGCGTATTCTTCCGCCATGCGGCGCATCTCTTCTGCCTTATCCCGCAGGGTGGCGGCCTCCCGTTCATACCAGCGCGCGAGCCCGGCATGATCGTCCCGCAAGATGAGATCTTGTGGAGGACCCGATGCGCAGCCGATGCTGGTTGCCAGCAGCGCGGCACTGAGACATCGGCCCAACCAAAAGGTGCGTATGAGCTTCATCCTTTCTGTCATGGCGGCATCATTCGGTAACACAGGCTCAGAATGCAGTCAACGATGGTGTCCAGGTGTAGCGTTTGGGGTCATGGAGTTTCAGGCATTTGCCCCTTTGTGCCTCTTAAGAAGCGCCTAAACGGTTTGAGTGTTGGGGAACAGTTTCGCCATGACCCGCTTCACCAGTGAGTTTCGGCATAAATGCGTTGACGGCATTGGTTTTGCCGTTTCAACCAGTGGGTTGGGCTGTGGAAGTCGTCGGATGGATTCATTGAAGCGAGAACTCTGGGTGCTCTTGCAAAACAGGAGGAGGTCAAGAAGCGGTTGATGATTCGCTTGGTGTCCGTCGTGTCGATTCTGGGCTTGGCTCTCTGGAGTCAGGGATGTGCAGGAATGTCGTCCCAACAGAGTACCGGGGTGCCAGCCCAACAGATGATTAGCTCTCACGATCATCCGCACCTGGCCAATTACTATGCTGACCAGGCTCAGAAGCTTCGGGAGAAAGCGAAGCAGTGGGAGTTCGCGGCCGGATTGTATGAGAAACACCCGGAGCCAGACGCCACGGGACAGCATGCCGCACGATCGCCCCAAACTACAAGAAGGCGGCGGATGAAGCCGATGCCTTGGCTGCGGAACACAGAGCGATGCGCCCACACGGCTTGGTCCAGTAGGCAGGCCAGCTATGGGCCAATTCACCGAGTTGGTGAGCCGTGAACGAGGTCCAGCGCTGAAGGTAGAAACGGCCTGCTCCGACGCGGATCGGTCGGAGGGGGGCGGTGCCGCGCAAGTCAGCACTGTTGGACAGGGAGTGGCCAGGTCATGATGAGGCGTAGGAACCAAAGCAACAATCGGCATGCACAAGCGCATAGTGGGCAGGACCCGATCCAGCAAATTCTGAATGCGAGGGCCGCCTTTCTATCTTTTTTGCGTCACCGAATTGGGGATACCGGCGTGGCGCAGGACCTCTTCCAGCAGGGTGTTCTCCGAGCCGTAGAACGCCGATCCTCGTTACGGCGTCGTGAGGATGCCGTGGCCTGGTTCTGCAGCATCCTCCGCCATGCCCTTGTCGACTATCTGCGGAAGCATGGAGTCGAAGCGAGGGGAAAGAAAGCCTATCGCCAGGCCCTCATCCACTCAGGGCATGGCAAGGTGCCTCCGTTTGAGGAGGTCGGCGACAACCCGTGCAGTTGTGCATCCGTGCTTCTGGCCACCCTGCGGCCAAGTTATGCGGAACTCATCCGGCGCATTGATCTCAAGGGCGAGTCATCCAAAACAGTCGCGAAAGATTTGGCGGTGACCCGCAATAACCTGAGAGTGCGGTTACATCGGGCACGCCAAGTCTTACGGGCACGCTTAGTGCGGTTTTGTGGCCCGTGCTGTGAGCGCAATTGTCGGAACTGCATGTGTGATGTGTCCGCCTTTCCGACGATGAAAAGGCGGGTGCGGCATTCGCGCGGAGACCCCCAACTGTAATGTTAGAGGGTCCTCAACGTCTATCTAGATGAAGTGTGTCAGTGTCTTGGATTGAAGTGGCAAGATACGGGAACAGAGTACGGGTGATGAATACGAGACACCTGCAACTCATCGATGCAGTGACAAGGTTCACTGCCACCACAGGAGGGGCGCCATGTTGAGAGTGAGATTGGTTTCTATGGTATTCGTTGTCGGGCTCGTGCTGGTGCTGCAAGGCTGTGCAGAGACTTCAACTCAACGGATGATTAACGCAAACGATCATAACGGCTTGGCCAACTACTACACCCAGCAGGCGCAAGAAATGAGGGAGAAGGCCAAGCAGTGGGAGTCCTGGGCTGAGTTCTATGACAAACATTCAGACCCTCACGGGAAGACTGAGCCCAAGCAGCACGCCGCGCACTGTCGGGCGATCGCTCAAAACAATCTGAAAGCGGCGGACGAAGCGGATGCGCTGGCCCAAGAACACCGGGCGATGCGTCCGCACGGCATAATTCAGTAAATGACTCCGCAAAACCGTTTTATGGGATCTGGCCCAAGGAGGACAGGATGCGGTGGCCGACGGGATGGCTGGGGATTGGTATCGCGCTAGGACTCTCGGCCTGTGCCCAGGCGATGCCGGCGGATGCGCCGGTGGTGGAACGGGTCCTGGGAGATCGAGCCTTGCGGGAGCAACTGGTGGCACGGGGTACGCAGGATGAGCACTTTGTGCACGAGGTGCTCCATCAACTTGGACAAGGACCTGATGGGGATCGAAAGCTTGCCCGGCTCCTCGCCGAACATCTCCACCATCACTCGACGCTTGAGCGGGCCGTATTCCAGGAGGTCGCCGCGCACCAAGCGTTTCAGGATTGGATACTGGAGAGGTTGCGCGGGCAGCAGGACCCGCGGTGAGTCAGTCCCTCTCACGGCGGGGAGGACGTGAGCGGGTCATCGTCCGAGCCGCCTGTTCGTTCCGTGAAATACGGTGACGCGAGCGTTCTCACGGGGTCTCTTGCGAAGACTTGACGACCAGGGCAGGCCCCTGCGGTGGAACGAGGAAGAACCACTCGATTGGAGACCAGTAGAAAGGGAGGATCGACATGAAGCAGCAACTTGTGCAGGGGAAGCGTGACGAAAAGGCCGTCACATCACCGGAGGATAACCCCCAAGAAGGGGCCTTCTCCGATGAGCTACAGGCGCGCATCGCGAAGCGGGCCTATGAGCTCTATCTCGAGCGAGGTTGCCGGGAGGGGTGCGACGTGGAGGATTGGGTCGACGCGGAGCGAGAGATTCTTACGGTACCCCGAGGGTAGGCACGAATGTCCTCCTAGTCGACAGGTTCAACGTCGTCGGGACTCTGTACGGACGAAGAGAGAAGGTGCATTACCGATGAATACTGTGAAAGATCCGGTCTGCGGCATGATGCTTCCGATTGGTGAAGGACTCTCTGTCGTCTCTCAGGGACAAGAGTTTCGGTTCTGTTCCGAGCTCTGCCAACGAACCTTCTTGGCCAGACCAGAACGCTACGCGGTTGCATCGGCAGGAGTGGCGCTTGGCGCTACGGATGTAAGCAGACGCATTGTCTATTTCTCGATGGAAGTCGCGACGGATGAAGGCATGCCGACCTACAGCGGGGGCTTGGGCGTCCTGGCGGGTGACACGTTGCGATCCTGCGCCGATCTCAAAATCCCGATTGTTGCGGTCAGTCTGCTTTATAGGCGTGGCTATTTCGAACAGCACCTGGATGAATGGGGTAATCAGCATGAACAGCCCGTACAGTGGGATCCCTCGAAGCTCGCCCGGCTGCTCCCGGCGACGGTCCGTGTGTCCATTGAAGGCCGTCCCGTCGTCGTTCAGGCATGGCAGTACGACATCACCGGCCTCACGGGCTATGTGATTCCCTTGCTGCTCTTAGATACTAATGTCGAGGAGAACGCGGCCGGCGATCGGGACCTGACGAGTGACCTCTATGGTGGCGATGAACGCTACCGTCTGGCTCAGGAAGTTGTCTTAGGCATCGGCGGGGTCAGAATGCTCCGAGCCCTGGGCTATACCCACATTGAACGGTTCCACATGAACGAAGGCCATGCGGCCGTGCTGGCCCTTGAGCTGCTAGGCGAGCGTAAACAGGGAGAGCAGGCGGCCTGGGATTTCGATGGAGTGAGGCGGGCCTGCATTTTCACCACCCACACCCCCGTGCCGGCCGGCCATGATCAGTTCTCGTATGAGCTGGTGAAGCAGATGCTTGGCGACACCACGCCGCTGGAAGTTCTGCAGATGCTGGGCGGCAGAGACCGGCTGAACATGACGCTCCTGGCCTTGAATATGAGCACCTACGTGAACGGGGTCGCCAAGCGTCACGGGGAAGTCTCGCAGGACATGTTTCCGGGGTATGCCATCGACTCCATTACGAATGGGGTGCATTCGGCCACCTGGACAGCTCCCAGCTTCCAGCAGCTCTATGACCGGCATATCCCTGGCTGGCGAACTGATCCTTTCGCCCTCCGCCATGCCATCAGCATTCCGACCCAAGAGATCTGGGCCGCGCATGTCGACGCCAAGCGGCGATTGCTCGGAGAGGTTCGGAAACGGACACCCGTGCCCTTTCGCGACGACGCGCTGACCATTGGATTCGCACGTCGCGCCACCCAATATAAGCGGGCGGAGCTGGTCTTTTCAGAGCCGAGCCAGTTGATCGATATGGCCCGCACAGTGGGCCCGATCCAATTCATGTTTGCGGGGAAGGCCCATCCCAAGGACGAGTCGGGGAAAGAAATCATTCGACGGATCATCCGCATCGCCGAGCAGCTCAAGCTGGAGATTCCAATCGTCTACTTAGTGGATTACGACCTGGACTTGGCCAAGCTCCTCACCTCCGGCGTCGATCTCTGGTTGAACACACCCCTGCGTCCGTTGGAAGCCTCCGGAACCTCTGGCATGAAGGCCGCGCACAACGGCGTGCCCAGCTTGAGCGTCCTCGACGGCTGGTGGGTGGAAGGCTATGTCGAAGGTGTGACGGGGTGGTCTATTGGGCGCGGGGCTTCTGATGCCCCTTCACGGGAGGGGAGCGGAGCCCAGGATGCCCGTGAGCTCTACGACAAGCTGCGCGGGGTGATTGCGCCCTTGTTCTATCAGGACCGAGCGCGATGGAGCGAGATCATGCGGTCGACCATTGCCTTCAACGCTTCCTTCTTCAACACGCACCGCATGGTGCAACAGTATACGGCGAATGCCTATGTCTGATCGTCGCTCGAGCCCGTCAAGTCGTTCCTGGATCGCGCTCTGCGCCTTTCTGGCGATCACGGGGTTTTTCCTGCTGACCGAACATCGGGCCCATCTCTTTGGCCTGCTGCCGTATCTGTTGCTGCTCGCGTGCCCGCTGCTTCATCTGTTCTTGCATGGCAGGCATGGTCACGACGAAGCACCAAACCGCCCGGCCTCAGAGTCGGTCCATGACGCTGACCATGCGGGAGGACACAGACATGACTAGGGAACCTGCCTACGGCCTGTGGTCCTTGGTCCTCATCAATTCCTTGGTCTTCATCATCTTCGCGTTCAGTTTCACCAGACCGCGCACGGCGCGTGATTGGCGGTCACTGGGCGCCTTTGTCGCCTTTATTGTGGCGCTCTTCACCGAGATGTACGGGTTCCCGTTGACCGTGTATCTCCTGTCCGGGTGGTTGGTCAGCCAGCATCCGGGGCTTGATGTCTTTTCTCACGAAGCCGGCCATCTATGGCCGACGCTGCTGGGCGTCAAGGCTCACTCCCATTTCGATTTGTTCCATCTCCTGAGCAGCGCCCTCATTGTCGGCGGCTTCGCACTCCTGGCCTCGGCCTGGAGCGTGTTACATGAAGTCCAACGCACTCATGTGCTGGCCATGACAGGCCCCTACGCGCACATCCGTCACCCGCAGTATACGGGGTTTATCCTGATCATGCTCGGGTTCTTGGTCCTGTGGCCCACGCTCCCGACGCTGCTGATGTTTCCCGTGCTCGTGGGCATGTATGCCCGGTTGGCCCAGACCGAGGAGCGCACCATGCGGCAAGAGTTCGGGGAGGTGTACGACCGCTATGCGGCGGTGACTCCCGGATTCCTGCCAACCCGTCGCCGGCAGCCGTATGAGCCCGAGGACGGAGAAAAACCGGTCTCGCTTTGACTGAGGCGGATCGGGGAGAGGCGAGCAGAACGATGGTCATCTGGCATCTCACACCCGACGCGCCACGCGTCCCGTTCTTGGTGAGCGGGGGGCAGCACGCCAATCTTCAGTTCGGCACCTGGCCGATTGAGTCTGGCCAGCGGATCTGGATCGATTATCGGGTCCTGCACCAGGACGGCACGAAGACCACAGGACAGGTGGCGGGCACCTGGAATTTCAACCGGGAGGCCAATAGCTTCTGGTATCTCAACGTTGGGCCATTCACGGACGGGGATCGGGTGGAGTACCGGCTGCGAGGGCAGTCTCTGGCCGGTCCGCGCGACGGCGGAACCTTCAACTTTGAGGTGGGTCCGAAGCTGCACCTCGCGATCCTCTGGCACCAGCACCAACCGCTCTACAAGGATCTGCAGGCTAAGCGACCACAAGGGGCCTACCGGTTTCCCTGGGTGCGGTTGCATGCCATTCGTGATTATTACGCGATGGCGGCCATGCTGGAGCCTTATCCCGACGTGCATCTCACGATCAATCTCACGCCAGTCCTCCTGTGGCAGATCGAAGACTATGCCGAACGTGATGCCACAGATCAGGCGCTGGATCTCACGCTCACGGCGGCCGCGCGTCTCTCGGCCGCGCAGCGCGAGGAACTCCTCAGCACGTTCTTCGAGGCGGACTGGCACGGGCAGATCTACCCCTGGCCCCGCTATCGCGAACTCTTTGCGCAGCGCCGGGACGGCAAGCTCTTTACTACCCAAGACCTGACCGATCTCCAGATGTGGTTCAACCTGGCGTGGTTCGCGCCAGAGTTTCAGGAAGGACCCGTGTCGCTGCCTGATGGGGGGACCGCCTCCGTGGCTGACCTCATCCGACAGGGCAGGGGCTTCACGATGACTCAGATCGAACAGATGGTCGGCGAGCAGCTCACGATCATGCGCAACGTGGTCGCGATTCATCGACGGCTCCAGGACCGCGGACAGATCGAAGTCTCCACAACCCCTTTTTACCATCCCATTCTCCCCCTGCTCGTGGATACCGATCAGGCCACGATCGACCGTGACGGCGCCACGCATCCCACGCGCTTTCACCGGCCGGAGGATGCCACTGTGCAGGTGCATCAGGCCGTGACCTTCTATCTGGACCGGTTCGGCCATCCGCCGGCGGGGATGTGGCCCGCCGAGGGCGCGGTCGGGCAGCCAGTGGTCTCGCTGTTTGCCGAGGCCGGCATGCACTGGATCGCCACGGATCGTGGTGTGCTGGAGCGGTCCGGGCAGTACGGATACGACGTTCAGAACCCCAATGTCCTCTGCCAAGGCTATCGGGCAGAAGGCGAAGCGGGTCGCGGCCTGGCCGTATTTTTCCGGGACACGAGGCTGTCGGACAAGATCGGGTTTCAGTATCAGCGCTATCCGGACCCTCGAGAGGCGGCGATGGACTTCCTGCGAGAACTCAAGGAACGATTCGCGTGGCGAGTCAATGATCCGCCGAACCGGATCGTGTCCATCATCCTGGACGGTGAAAACGCCTGGGGAGCCTATCCGCAGCAGGCGCGGCCGTTCCTGCATGCGCTGTACGCGGCGCTCGCCGGCGATCCTGAGATCCGGACCGTCACGTTCCGCGAATACCTCGAAGGCAATCCGGCGCGGCGGGTGCCTGCACATTCGCTGACCGCATTGCCTCAAGTGTATGACCTGTTCGAGGCGAGCTGGATCGACGAGAACGGCTCGCGGTCCGGGAACGATCTCGGCACCTGGATCGGCGAGGCTGAAGAAAACCGGGCTTGGGACCTCCTGCGGGAAACCCGTGACTGGCTCGATCAGGTCAAGACGACTCCTCGACGCCGCGTGCGAGCCTTCGACTCCCTCTACGCGGCCGAGGGCAGCGACTGGTTCTGGTGGTTTGGCGAAGACCAGACTTCGGATTCGGATGCCGACTTCGACGATCTGTTCCGACAGCATCTGACCAATGTCTATCGCGCGGCGGATCATACGCCCCCAGTGACCCTCAGGACGTCCATCGTGCCCCATACGCTGATCTGGACGTTCGCGCGACCGATCGCCTCGATCCGGCCCGAGGACCAGCTGACGATCCGGACCAATTGCGCTGGTCAGCTGCTGTGGAGAATCGATCCCGACGGACCCTGGCGAACGGACGAGATGATCCCGGCTGGCGGGGTGATGGCCGCGGTGCACCGCTTCGGAGTCACCCTCGGACCGTTCCCGGCCTCCGTGCGCGCGGTGGAGTTCCAATTTCAGTGCGCGCATCCCGGGTGCTGCGGTACCGATCCCTGCTGCCGATTCGAACTTCGACGGATCAAGGTCACAGGGGCGTCTTCTGTGCCGGGGGCAGCGTTCGGAGAGATCTGATAGACCCGTTCGTAAGCCCATATGAAGGGCGGAAGGGCGTGCAAGTAACGTTTCGGAGAAGGCGCGCATGCGCGTAGAGCCGAACCGCCGCAACCGCCTGGAAGAGAGAAAGGTCGATGCTCAAATGAATCCTGGTGCAATGCGAGTGTTGATTGTCGATGACGATGAGGATATTCGTAGAGCCTTGCACGATTTGCTGGAGTCGCAACACTACATGGCCAAGAGCGTCGGGACAGGCGTTCAGGCGCTTGAGCAGGTACGGGATCAACGATTTGGGGTCGTGATCCTCGACTTGGAGTTGCCAGATGTGAACGGATTGGAGGTGCTCCGACGACTCAAGGAGGGAGATCCGACATTGCCAATTATTATGCTGACCGCAACAGCTAACGAGGCCGATAAAACAGCGGCGCTCCACTATGGTGCAAGGGCCTTTTTGACGAAACCGTACAGCAGCCATGCCCTGATATCTGCCGTGTCAGAGGCGATCAGGAGACCTGACGGCTCTTGGGTGGGGCCTCTGCCAGATCCCGTTAGGGAAAAGGCGACCATGAACCTTGAGGCATCAGCCAAGACCATTGATCCAGTGTGCAGGATGGAGGTCATCCCATTCCAAAGCGCGGGGAAGAGCGAGCACGAAGGCGATATCTATTACTTTTGCACCCCAGCGTGTAAGCAGTTGTTCGAACAGAGTCCACGGCGCTACATCGACAAAGAATGATTTCCATGGTGAGTGACATCAAAGAGTGGCGGACCGGATTAGGGGATCAGAAGTGTTGGTCCGGGAGCATCGATTTGTGAAGCGACACCGACATCATCCTCGCAGCGCGTCCGGTGGAAAAGGGCCGACCTCCACCGGTGCGTGAGCCATGGTTGTAATGCAGCGGACAGCAAAGAGGAGGCAGGTCATGGAATCTCGTGAATCGCGATCGGCGCGGGCCTGGTCGGTGATCTTGGCTGGTGGGGAAGGCGAGCGGGTGCGGCCACTGATTGAGCGATGGCTGGGCCGCCATAAGCCGAAACAGTACTGTACGTTTGTGGGATCTCGGTCTATGTTCCAACATACCGTCGATCGGGCGACCAGACTGACTCCTCCCAAGCGGACCGTGGCCGTGGTGGCGCGTGGGCATCGACCGGACGCCCTCGCACAGCTCAAACAGCGGGGCCTGGGCACCTTGGTCTTGCAGCCTGAGAATCGCGACACTGCGGCCGGGATTTTCCTGCCCCTGACCTATGTGCGAGCCCGAGATCCCGACGCCACGGTCGTCATCTACCCATCGGATCATTTTGTCTATCCCGAATCGCGATTTCTGGACGTCGTGCTGCAAGCCACCGGCGTTGCCGAGTCATTGCCAGACCGGATTCTGCTGTTGGGTGTCATGCCGGATCGTCTTGAGCTCGAATACGGGTGGATCCTGCCAGGGGAGATCTTGCCTGCTGGGGGATTGGATGCGAATGTCCAGGCAGTGCGAGCATTCATCGAGAAACCCACCGTAGCGCAGGCGGATGCCGCGCTTGCCCGAAGGGCGCTCTGGAACACCTTCGTCATGGTCAGCAAGATCAGTACGCTTTGGGAGTTGGGTAGGCAGTGTTTCCCCGACCTCATTCCCCTCTTCGAAAGACTGGAACACGCTCTTGATACGTCAGAGGAAGGCCGCGTGCTCAATTCAATCTATGAAGCCATGCCGACGAAGAACTTCTCATCGGACTTATTACAACTGGTTCCGGAATGTGTCGCGGTGATGGAGCTGACCGGAGTGCTGTGGAGTGACTGGGGCAAGCCGGAACGGATCGTGGAAACGCTCCGGCGCATCGCGAAAACGCCTGCGTTCCCTCCCGCCTGTCTCGATCAGCCCTTCGCCCCAATGCCCGTCGTTGAAGGTGAACGCTCGGTGGCCGCTAACGTCTGAACAAGAGAAAGGTGTGAGCATGGCAACCCCGTCCCAAGACCGCCAAACGAAGAAATCCTCCCGTATCCAGGTCAAGGAAGCACTCAAAGGAGCTGTTCCTGTTCGCGAACCGGGTGAGCAGCCAGCGCATGGTCAAGATGAGCTCACAGCGAGAATTGAAGAGCGTGCGTATGAATTGTATGTGGAGCGCGGCTGTCGCGAAGGCTATGCTCTTGAGGATTGGCTTGATGCGGAACGGGAGATGCTCGGCCGATGAGCCTCCAGTCTAATCTAATTGTGGACGCCAATCCTAGTCACAAGGACTTTGAGTGCAGCCAGACAGTATCGGTCGGAGACCCTGAGGCCATCGTTCTGCAGGATATTGCGTATGGGAAGATAAGATGACCCTCCGAACACTGGCGCTGCCCCTCAAAGTCCTCGCGAGCGTCTTTCTGCTCACAATCGGCGTCGCCTATCTCTTCGCCTTGGCCTACCTCTATCTGATGGATGTGGAGCCACACACCAAGCATGGAATGGGACTCGTCACCGCCGTGATCATGAAATATTACGGTCAACGGGACACGACCAAGCTTGAAGCGGCTCTCCGAGGACCCATGGCGGAGTATGTGAGCGACGCCCAGAGAAAAGTGCTCGTCCAATGGATACGACAGGGAGCGGGCGAAGCCGAGTTCGCGAAGGTCCAGCCAACCCTGACGCAGGCCTGCGCGGAATGTCACAGCGTGTCATCAGGGACGGGCTTGCCGACGCTGACGTCCTATGCAGAGGTCGCTCGCTATACCGAGGTGGATCTCGGGCAATCCATCAAGTCACTCGTGCGGGTTTCTCATATTCATCTGTTCGGCATGAGCTTCATCTTTATGTTTACCAGTCTCATCTTCGTCTTCAGTGACAGGCCGTCCTCTGTTCGGGCCATTCTCGTGGTGATTCCCTTCCTGGCCATCTGGCTCGACATTGGATCCTGGTGGTTTACCAAACACGATCCGCTGTTTGCCTACATTGTGATTGGTGGGGGCGTGCTCATGGGCCTGTCACTGGCCCTGCAAATTGGTATCTCGCTCTATGAGATGTGGTGGGCTCGAGGAAACGATCGACACACGGGAGACAGACCATGACGACTGACTATGCTCAATGGGCAAGAAGGACATGCGGCGCGCTGCTTAGGATGATGCTCCAAGCTGGATTGTTGCTGTGTCTCGGGTGGGCTGCTGCGATGGCGGATGAGGGCACCAAGGACGCCATTCCATCCGAGTATGCCGGCAAAATCATGCCGATGGGCATGCGCGACGATCCCAAAGCCCGGGTAGCAGGAAAGGACCTTTACGACGGCACGGTCAATCCGGAGGTCAATTGTGCCCGATGTCATGGGAGTGACGGCAAGCCGACGAAACTCGGCAAGGGCGCGCACGATTTGTCTGATCCGACTGAAGGCGCGAAGCATTCGGACGCCGAATGGTTCTGGCGTCTCTCCGAGAAAAAGCCTGGCTCCAAGATGCCGGGCTTCAAAGACAAGTTGAGCGAAGAGCAACGATGGCAGGTGATCACATACCTGCGGACCTTGGCGCAGGCGGGCAGGTAGATCGCCTGAGTGGAGGGGGCGCGCATGAGGAAACCACTGCTACCGGTGACGATCGTACTGATGCTCGTGGTATTGGTCGCTGTGGTGCTGGCGTCCGCCCGGCGGGCGTCGGCTATTCCTACGTTTTCGCGGGAACACGGGCTCAAGTGCAGCGACTGCCATGCGGCGTTTCCACTGCTGAACGAGTTCGGCATGGAGTTCAAGCAACGGGGCTTCCGGCTGCCGGGCGAGAACGGCAAGTATCCCTGGGAGCTGAAGAGTCTGCCCGTTTCGGTGATCGGCACCATGCAGTATCTCAATGCCCATCAGGATGACCCGGTGACGAAAGCGAGGCTTTCGACCACGAGCGAGGCCCAGATCGGCGAGGTAGAGCTGATGGCCGCGGGCACCGCCGCGCCCAAGGTCGGGTTTCTGGCGGAGTTCGCCCAGAATGTCGCCGAGAGAGGGCCGTTCAGCAATGAGCAGATCTGGATGCAGTTCAGCGACATCATACCCGCCAGTGTGCTGAACGCGCGTGCGGGCCAGATGCTGAACGAACACTACTATCTGTCACAGAAGCGCCGCTTGACGTTCCAGCAGTACCTGGCCCCGGTCACGTTCAATGTGACGGGAGCCGAGTTGAACGGATTCTGGTCCGGGTTCCGGTACGCGGCCGGGATTGTGAACGATGAACGGGAAGAGGGTACGAATCCCCCCGCCGTCAACCTGAACACCAAGCTGCAAGGCTTCTATGCCTGGGGTAGCAAAACCTTGTGGGACCACATCATCGGCATCAGGTACATCAACACGAAGGCGAATTCCGATCAGCCCTCCCCGATCATTGACGGCCGGACTCGGCAGCAACTGGATGCGACTCTGAATCTCCGCTTTGGTCGGGGCCAAGTCTTGCTCGGCTACTACTACAACTGGGACATTGGGGGAGTCTATAAACAGGATCGGCGCAATTACCTGGTCGAGGGTATCCTGGAAGTCATCCCTGAGAAACTCTTCCTGGACGCTCGCTATGAGATGCAGGACACGGGGAGCGTCGCTGGAAGTCCGAACAATCCGACCACGGCGAACGGGACGCTCGTGACCGGCCATATCTCATACTACGTGGTAGAGAATGTGCGTGTGACCGCAGAGTTCACCAAGGTGAGAGGAGAGGGGCTCAACGTCCTAGGGATCGGGGAACCCAACAGCGTTGCATCAAGCAGTCAAGAACGGTACCTGCTCGGCCTTCACTTCGCTTTTTAGCGTGAGACCGCCATGCGGTCACTACATCGACGGGTAGTGCAGCGCGAGACGTGGGTTAAAAATGTTGGAGGAGTTCTTGGCGCTTTTGTTGATATTCGTCGTCAGTGATCAGGCCCTGTTCGCGCCAGGTCTTCAAGCGGTGGAGCTTCTCTTCGATCATCGCCGCCGGAATTTCCGGTTCTGTCTGAGTCGGAGAGGAACCTCGGCCATGCTGCAAGAAGCTGGCGAGCCATGCCCGGTAGTCGACCGAGAGAGCCGGGGCAGAAGTCACGGCGATACTTGTTGGGAGGTCGTTCCTGACCAGCGTGGCCTGGTAGGGTCCAGGTACGAAGTGAAAATCCACCTCGCCCAGCGGGTGAAGTGGCGTCTCTCGGGCCATCTCGATCTTTCGTTGCGTGGTGGCAGGTCTCCGGGCATTGGCCAGCAGGACAAGGAGTTGATCGCCATGGATGAGCAAACCTCCGGTTGTGACAAGGGGAATGCCATCCTCGCGGGTCCGCCGGAGGACAAAGACCGGCATTTCGTTGGGCCGGGCTTTGGCCAATGCGGCTCGGAGATGTGGGGCGAGGAGTTGGGCTTCGTCCTTGGGAAAAGCCGTTTCAGGCTGCGGCTCTTGTCTCAGAACCCAGTAGCTGAGAAAGCTGATCTCCGGCTGGATCCTCAAGGATTGCAAGAGTTCAGCGAGATTACCGGGAGTCAACTCAGCAATCTCCCCACGGGGTTCGCCAGACACCTCCTCCTGAACCACGGGACTGTCCAACCGCACAAGAATGGTTGGGTCCTCGTACACCGTTCGGGAAAAAGTGGGAGCGCTCGCACAGCTCGCGAGGAGGGAGGCCATCACGACGGCGGCAAGGCTGGACGTGATCACGCGTGCCTGCTCGGAGCAAGTGGCCAGAATGCTCATCGCGCAGGATTATAGCAGACGCACTGGGAAGGACAACGTGAGTGAAGGCCGGACATTGCCGGAGGTGACATGAACGCGCACGATTGGCACACGCATACGCCGGACGAACTTGAGACGACCTTGCAGTCCAATCTGGACAGAGGATTGGCTGAGCGGGAGGTCCAGCAGCGCCTGGCTGAGCACGGTCCGAATGAACTGCCCGAGACTCCTCCGGTCTCAGCCCTGACGCTCCTCCTCGGACAGTTCACCAGCGTCATCATCTGGGTGCTGATCGGAGCGGCGATCATCTCCGGGTTGCTGCAAGAATGGGTGGATGCCGCCGCGATCCTCGCCATCGTCCTGCTGAACGCTCTCCTGGGCTTTGTGCAGGAGTACCGAGCCGAGCAGTCCATCGCGGCGTTGAAAAAGCTCTCGATCACAATGGCGCGCGTGATCCGAGAGGGGGTGATCCGGTCAATCCCCGCGCGTGAGCTCGTGCCGGGCGATCTCATTCAGATCGAAGCGGGCGACCGTGTTCCCGCGGACAGTCGCGTCATCTATGCGACGGGGCTCCAGACCCAGGAAGCCTCGCTGACCGGCGAATCGACCCCGGTCGCCAAATCCGCCAAGCCGATTCTTCAGACAGAGGTGCCCTTGGGTGACCGCCATAACATGCTCTTCATGGGGACCATCGTTGTCTCCGGAAAAGGGCGCGCGCTGGTGACGGCCACTGGAGCCCAGACGGAGCTTGGGAAGATTGCCGCGCTGATTCACCGAGAAACCCAGGCCGAGCAAGAGGAAACGCCGCTGCAACGTCGCCTGGAGCACCTCGGCCACACCTTACTGTGGCTCTCGCTGGGCATCGTGGTGGTGGTGTTTCTGCTCGGGGCCTTGCGCGGCATTCCGCTGGTGACGATGTTCCTCACCGCCGTGAGCCTGGCCGTGGCGGCGATCCCAGAAGGCCTGCCGGCCGTGGTCACTATCACGCTGGCCTTAGGCGTGACGCGGATGGTGAAACGGCATGCCTTGATCCGGCGGTTGCCCGCCGTCGAAACCTTGGGCTCGACCACCGTGATCTGCTCCGACAAGACGGGGACGCTCACGAAGAACGAGATGACGGTGACGACCCTCTATCAAGGGGGCGACGTCTTTACCGTGACCGGTGAAGGGTACGCGCCGGTCGGGGAGATCCGGTCGGACAGTGAGCCGACGGCACCAGCTCTGAAACCAGGACTCATGACGCTCTTGCGCGCCTCGGTGCTGTGTAATGGTGCCGACCTTCGGCTGGAGGCCTTTCTCTGGCACATCGTGGGTGATCCCACGGAAGGCGCGTTGCTGGTTGCGGCAGCCAAGGCCGGATTGACAAAGCATCACCTTGAACAGGAAAACCTCTGGCTGGGCGAAGTGCCGTTTGACTCAGAGCGAAAGAAAATGACGGTGGTGCGCCGCACTCCCTCCGGTCCCGTCGCCTTTATCAAAGGGGCTCCAGACGTACTGCTGCGCGACTGCCAGGCCTGGCTCACGCGAGGCGGGGCTATCCAGCCGCTCACGGATGTGATCCGCCAAGAGATTACGGCCACCAATCAGCGCCTTGCGTCTCACGCGCTCAGGGTTCTTGGGGTGGCCCTGCGTCCGCTGGATCGGATTCCGGACGTCTATGACGCCAAGAGTCTGGAGCACGATCTCGTGTTCTTGGGATTGGTTGGGATGAAAGATCCGATCAGGCCGGAAGCGAAGGCGGCCGTGGAAGCCTGTCGCGCCGCTGGGATTCGGACGGTGATGATCACGGGTGATCACAAGGACACGGCAGTCGCCATTGCGAAAGAACTCGGGCTGATGGAGTCGGGTGCGCAAGCCATCTCAGGCTCGGAGCTGAACCAAATGTCGGATGAGGAGTTGCGTGATCGTGTGAAGGCAGTGGCCGTCTATGCGCGTGTGACGGCAGAACATAAGCTTCGAGTCGTCCACGCGTGGAAGCAACAGGGGGCGGTTGTGGCCATGACCGGCGATGGGGTGAACGACGCGCCGGCTCTGAAGGCGGCGGACATCGGAGTGGCGATGGGCATGAGCGGGACGGACGTCACCAAAGAGGCCTCAGACATGGTCGTGATGGATGATAACTTCGCTTCCATTGCGGCGGCCGTCGAGGAAGGTCGGGCGATTTATGACAACATTCGGAAGAGTGTGTACTACCTGCTATCCTGTAACATCGGGGAGATCCTGCTCATGTTGCTGGCGACGCTGTTTGGCCTCCCGCTCCCCCTGCTTCCGGTGCAAATCCTCTGGATTAACTTGGTCACGGACGGCTTGCCTGCTCTAGCCTTGGCGGTTGACCCGGCGGATGAGGGGCTCATGAGACGGCCCCCTCGCCCGCCGCAGGAGCCGTTCCTCACACGGGCACGCTTGCTGAGACTGTTTGTTCAAGGAACTTTCCTTGCTGTGATCACGCTCTTGGCGTTTGTGTATTGTCTCTACGGCATGGACCTCAATCTGGAGCGTGCCCGCACGCTGACCTTTACGGTGATGGTGTTGGCGCAGCTCTTTCATGCCCTGAACAACCGGAGCGAGGACCGATCGATCTTTGCGCTTGGCCTCTGGACGAACAAGCCGTTGCTGGCGACGGTCGCCTTGTCTGCGCTGCTGCAGGCCGGCATTGTGTTCTGGGCTCCTGTTCAAGGTATCTTCAAAGTCGTCCCCTTCGATCCTGAACATTGGATTCTTGCATTCGGGATCGGCATCCTGCCGTTGATTGCCATGGAGATCTGGAAGGCAGCAAGAAAGAAAGGTGACGTCTAGAACAGGACAGCCATCGATGTCTCTGGGTTTGCCTCGGTCGACGATGTGTTTCTGCTGGGCGGAAAGAGGTGCGCAATGGAAACGATACGAGCGACCGTGTTTCAGGGGATCAACAACATCCGTGTGGAAGAGGTGGAACGGCCGCATGCTGGAGTCGGCGAGGTAGTGATCCGCATCACCCTGACGACGATCTATGGTGTTATACCGGCAAGGGAAAGATGCCGAGGCAAAGCCTCACTTCTTGAAAGCGGCGGCGTTGGCGCCTGAGAACGACGTCATCCAGGACGCACCTCCGTTCAGTAAAGTGGAGGCGCCATCGAGGCCCAGTGGACCCTCGGGCATGTCCGACGGCCATGGGCATAGTCACTAACTTATGGCATGCCTATGAGGCTCGCTGTACGAGCCTCATAGGCGAAGTTACGGAGGTGCGACCATGTACAAGCCTGTTCAGCCGGCCTACCTCATGCTGGTCAGTGGACTCGTGCTCTTTACGTTTGGGATGATTATTGACGTGGCCCAGCACGGTCTTGAGTTTGTCATGTCTGAGTTTCGCCATGCGCCATGGGCCCACGGCTTGCCACTGGCTGGCATCCTGCTGATCCTCGTCGGAACAGTTCGACTACGGTCATCTGAACGGTAAAGGTGCAGCGGATGAAAAAGAGTGAATGTGCCAGGCCGAGTACTCCTGATACAGGGACGGTTGGACCTCTTCGTGACCTCCTTCTGAGGTGGCGCGAAGACGCCAGCGGGACGTACCAAACGTGGTTTTTATGGGAAGAACGCCTGAAGAACTTCCGATCCATACGGCGAGGCATCGGCGAGGTGGTCAGAGAAATCGAACAGGGCACTTTCGGGAACGTGTACAAGGGCTCTTCCCTAGAAACGGTAGTCGGGTCCATCGCTGAGCAGCGCCAGATCTTCAAGGGAGCCGATCATGCATTCCTGTGGAAGCCCAAGCTGCGTATCCCTGATATCTATGAAAATCATGCCAATCAACTTGCCTTCGCACGATTCCTCGACAGGTGTGTCTGTTGTAGCGATGAGGACACGATTCTCGAGTCAATTCAGGCGTTGGACCGGCAACGCATCAAAGGCCTCGGCCCGGCGGTGGGCAATCTTCTCTACTTTCTGCATCCCACCCTCGCACCGCCGTTCAACACCGCCATGGTCAAGGGATACAATCGCCTGACCGGGGCTCGGGTGAAACTTGGCAGGTGGGATGAGTATCTCGCCATGCGCAGCGGGATGCTCCGACTGAATGAGCAATACCGAGATATGTTGTCGAATGACCTCGGAGCGCTTGCCGGGCTGCTCTTCGATCTCGGTGTCGAGCGGTATCCGGCGCCTCCACAGGAGGACGACCCTCACGCGCGGGCTACCTGGGAGAGAGATCTTGCGGATGTCCAGACGACAGCGAAGAAATTCGAGAAGTCGAGGACGACCGCAGAAAAAGAAGACCGCACGCACACGGAAATTCAGGGTTGGTTGCGTGATCTCGGACAAGCGCTGGGCTTCGCGGTGTGGGTTGCGGCCAACGACCGCGGTCGCTCTCTCGGCACCGGCCGCCTTGGAGATGGATGTCTTGAGGCGTTACCGTCCGTGTTAGGCGAAGGACCGGGCGCGGAAGCCGTGCGCTTAATCGATGTCCTGTGGCTGGATCCCGCCAGTGGACGGGTCGCCGGGGCCTTCGAGGTGGAGCATACGACGTCCATCTATTCTGGTGTGGTCCGGCTATTGGATCTGGCATTGGGCAGCGCCGCAGGGACGGCGCATGGCCTCTTTCTCGTGGCACCGGACGAGCGCGAGGAAGATGTCAGAGCTCAATTGCGGCGCCCAGCGTTCAGCCGGGTGAGCGATCTCCAGGTTCGCTATCTGCCCTATTCCGAACTGGAACGGCACCGAGAAGCGATCGCACGGTTCGGGCAGGGGATGAAGCCCATCGAGGCGCTCGCGAGAAGACTTGTTTGAGCGATCTCAGAGCGGACCATCGAAGCGTCTGGAGACGACGCTGAATGTGTCATCTCCCACGCCATGCAGGACCGTCCCTTCGGCTGTTCGGCCACGATTGCAGCGAGGGCCATATGACCCGGAGGTACCGTTGACGGATATCGACACCCGTCACCCCGCATTGACCGACAATGAGCCGTGAATGCGTTTCAAAGAAAGAGGTCTTTACACGCCAAGTCTTACGAGCACGGTTAGTGCGTTTGTGCGATCCGTGCTGTGAGCGCGATTGTCGGGACTGCACGTGTGACGGGTCCGCCTTTCCGACGATGAAAAGCCGGGCGCGGCATTCGCGCGGAGACCTCAACCTGTAATGCTGGAGGGTCCTTAACGTCTATATAATAAGAAGTGCGTCATGTGTTGGATTGAGCAGTGGGAAGATACGCGAACACAGTACGGATGATGAATGCGAGATAACTGCACCTCATCGATGCAGTGGCAAGGTTCACTGCCACCGCAGGAGGGCGTTGAGAGCTAGATTGGTTTGAATGTTATTCGCGGTCGGGCTCGTGCTGGCGCTTCCACCGCTGATCTTTCGGGTCGTCGTCGTCGACCTCGATATGTCGATGGTATGTGCGCCAGAGCAGGCGGACATGAGAGCAGAGTGTCATGAAGGTCAATATCACGGAGAGATTTGGCTTAGAGACCGTTTCCATGCTGTTCGTTCCGTGAACACGGTGAGGCGAAAGTTCACCGGGGACTTATACGAAAGCTTGACGATCATGACAGGGCCATTCGCGCATGGAAGGAGGAAGTACGACTTAAGAGGAAGTGCGACTTAATAGGATGCAGATTGAAAAGGGGATCGAAATGAAGCAGCCACTATTGAAGGGGAAGCACAAGGACACGGAAGAATGAAACCCCAACGTATTCGTTGCCCGATGAGTTACAGGAGCGAATCACTAAGCGAACCTACGAGCTTTACCTCCAGCGAGGTTGCCGGGAGGGGTGCGCCCTGGCGGACTGGGTGGACGCGGAGCGAGAGATTCTTACGTTGCCACGCAGCTAAGCTACATCCAAAAGAAAGAATAATGTGATGTGGCCAATATTGCACAGATATCTCACCGCATGGATCGCTAGCATTAGGTTGGTTTCGGGGCACACCGTGTTCACAGCTATGCGGGATTCCCAAACGGACATCCCGACTTGCAGGATATTACGGGATAGCAGGGCAAAAAACCGGGGCCCTGGCAGAGATGTACGAGAGCGTGGCGAGCCGCATCGACACGGGCATGATGTTCATCAACCACCCGACCTGGACGACAGCCGATTTGCCGTTCGGCGGTATCAAGAACTCTGGCTACGGACGCGAGCTCTCCAGCATGGGCATCCAGGAGTTCGTGAACACAAAGTTGGTGGGCGTCGCTTCAATCGACACCCCGGCATAGCCAGTGGAAAAAAGAATTCCGACGAGGCAGGTGCATTGCGTAAGTAACCAAACTTTCTGACGAACCAGACGACATGAGCACGAAATCAAAGGCCTATCTCGTGGGAGGCGGCATCGGATCGCTGGCCGCCGCCGCGTTCATGATCCGCGACGGCAACATGCCTGGTGGCAACATTTCGATCCTCGAAGCGGCACCCATCATGGGCGGAAGCCTGGACGGCGCCGGAAATCCCGCGGACGGGTATTCGTTGCGCGGCGGTCGCATGTTGACCACCGACAACTACGAATGCACCTGGGATCTCTTCAAGTCGATTCCCTCACTGGGCAACCCGGGCAAGACGGTGTTCGAGGAAACCGTCGAGTTCAACCAGAAGTACAAGGCGCATTCGATGGCGAGGCTTGTCGATCGCCGGCGCGCCAAGGTGCCGGTGACATCGATGGGATTCTCGATGCAGGACCGGATCGAATTGCTGAAGCTCAGCAATGCCGACGAAGATGCGTTGGGCGCAAGCCGGATCACCGACTGGCTTTCGCCGGCGTTCTTCGAGACCGAATTCTGGTACATGTGGGTCACCACGTTTGCGTTCCAGCCTTGGCACAGCGCGGTTGAATTGAAGCGCTATCTGCACCGCTTCATGCTGGAGTTTTCGCGCATAGAAACGCTTGGCGGCGTCAAGCGGACCATCTACAACCAGTACGACTCCCTGGTGCTGCCGTTGCAGGGCTGGCTTGAGGCCCAGGGCGTGCGTCTGGTCCGGGACTGCACGGTGACGGACCTGGATCACAAGAGCGAGGACGGCAAGTTCGTCGTGACCGGGATCCATTGTCTGTGCCAGGGCAACAGCGAAGTGATTGCGGTGAATGATGGCGACCTCGTCTTCCTGCAGAACGGCTCCATGACCGACGCTTCCAGCCTCGGTTCGATGACGAGCGCACCCGCGAAGCTAACCAAGGCCGACAGCGGCGGCTGGACGCTCTGGGAAAAGCTCGCGCAAGGCCGGCCGCAGTTCGGCAATCCTGCGGCCTTCAACAGCTGCATCGCGCAGTCGTGCTGGGAGTCGTTCACGGTAACGCTCAAGCACCCCGCATTCTTCGACGAGATGAATCAGTTCAGCGGCAATGAGCCGGGCACCGGCGGGCTGGTGACCTTCAAGGACTCGAACTGGCTGATGTCGATCGTGCTGGCGCACCAGCCCCACTTCACCAACCAGCCTGTCGACGTCCAGGTGTTCTGGGGGTACGCGCTGTTTCCGGATCGGGTCGGCGATTTCGTTCCGAAGCCGATGGCCGAATGCACTGGCACCGACATCCTGCAGGAGCTCTGCGGTCATTTACGCTTCGATCTGGAGACCGTTGCATCGGCCAACTGCATTCCTTGCCGGATGCCCTACATCACCAGCATGTTCATGCCGCGCATGCGCAGCGACCGGCCGCTGCCGGTGCCGCGTGACTCGAGGAATTTCGCGTTCATCAGCCAGTTCGTCGAAATTCCTGGCGATGTCGTCTTCACGGTGGAGTATTCGGTGCGGGCAGCGCAGATAGCCGTCTATGAGTTGCTCGGTATCGACCGCGCGATCCCGCCCATCACGCCCCACGACAAATCACTTCGAACGCAGTTTGAGGCGTTGATCAAGGCGTTTAAGTGATGTTGGGAAAATAGCACCGAATGGAAGGCACGCTCAAAGAGATCGGTGCCGGCCCCATACGTCGGCGTGTCATGGACCTAGCGAGGTGGGGCAAATCGCCGAGTCTTGGAAGGCCGAACATGAAAGCGTCAGAGGCTTCGGCAGCGGCGTTCTGGTCTGATTTTAGAAACGGCTTCCGTACAGATAGGGAATGCGATCTTACTTACATAATCATTTAAAGAAAGGAGTCGTTCGATGACACAGAATAGACCGCTTATGGCCAATCGAGTGTTTCATGCCCTCGTTGTAGCCGTGATGGTAGTGACGTTTGTATGGCCTTCAGTGAGCTGGGGGGAAGATGTCTTTTCGAATAAGGATCCTCAAGCCCTGCTCGATCAGATCACAGAACTGCAAGCGGAAGTCGCAAAGCTGCGCGCGGCGGTGCAACAGACAGATCGGATGAAGCGATCAAGGGCGGGTTCCCGTATGAAGATGGGTGGCGGCAAGGCCATGGTCGTGATGGACGATATGGGTGAGATGGGCGGCATGGGTACGGGTCAGAACCGTGGCATGTCGCAAGGTCTAGGCGGGGGGATGGGCAAGATGGGTGACCAGGGTGAGATGGGGGGCATGTCACCTGGTGGCAAGTCGTCTGGTGCGGGCGGTGGCATGGGGATGATGGATGAAGGTGAGATGGGCGGGATGGCTTCAGGGGGAGAAATGGGGATGTGCTGTATGGGAGAGATGGGCGGGATGATGAGTGGCATGATGGGTCCTGGTCGCGGCATGGGAGGCATGAAAAGTTCGTCTTCCACGATGCCTGGACAGCCTGGCGCCTCCCATCTGTATCACATCGGGTCAACCGGTTTTTTCCTCAACCATTCGAAACATATCACCCTGACTGCCGACCAAAAAATGACGTTGAACCGGCTCAAGGAGAGGGCATTTCTTGACCGCACCACGGCACAACGACGCATCGATCAAGCCGAGCAGGAGCTGTACCAGTTGACAGGCGCCGACCAGCCGGACACGACTCAGATTCAGGCGAAAATAGCCGAGATCGAGAAACTGCGGACTGATCAGCGCATGAATTTCATCCGAGCGGTGGGGGAGGCCACCAACGTTCTCACGCATGATCAACATCGAGCCCTGTTAGGGACGATGACGTCTAATCAAAAGTAAGGACCGAACCATGAAAGGAGCACATGCCATGCGTACCCAAAGACACACCATTTCAGCTGTTCTTGTCTGTTTCACGTTGGGTCTTTCTTCCTTGAGCTTCGGAGCAGACAAGTCCCAGTCCATGACGGACCAGATGTCACCTGAGTTGCGCAAAGACATGGCGGATATGTACCAGAAGATGGCGGACTGTGTGAGAACGGGGAAGTCAAGCGAGGACTGCCAGCGACAGATAGCGAAAGATTGCCCGGTGGTCGCGAAGACAGGTCAGTGTCCGATTGAAAAGGGAATGGGACACATGATGGGTCCTCGTGGCATGCGTCCAGAGGGCATGGGTCCCATGACAGGTCCTCATGAGATGCGCTAGCAGAGGCGTGTGATGCCATGAAGGATCCTCACCGTAACGTTTGCGTACTGACCCTGGCGACAATTCTGGTGCTGGGCACGCCCGCCACCGGCCAGATAGGGCCCGACGAGCATGCCAAACACCATCCTCAACCGGGCACAGCCAATCCGGCTGCCGGTGGGAATGCGGCGGGTGTAGCTCCGGGCGGCCGCGTGGGCGGGGGGATGGGGCCGGGCATGGGGGCTGGTATGGGTGGAGACCAGTCCGCGGCCGGTGGAGGCCCAGAGCCCGGCCGTATGGGGCCGCCCGCTGGCGTTGGGCCGCCAGGCGGCATGGGCGGTGGTATGGACGAGATGATGAACAAAATGGGGACGCCGCCACCCAAGGAACTCTACCCCTTGCTGATGGATGTGCCGGATCTGCTGCCCGAACAGCGTGCCGAGGTCGAGCAGTTGGCGCATGAACGAATGAAGGCGGGGACCGCACGTCTCTCGTCCGGCTTGGAGAAGCTCGCCGGGGCAACCTCAGATGATGACTACTCGGCCATGCAACAAGCGACCGAGCACATGCGACAGGGCCTTGCCCAATTTGAAAGCGGGCTGGCGGCGCACCGAGCGCTGAGCGAGGGGCAGGTCACCCGCAACGTGGCCCTGCAGTGGTTCAAACGCGAGATGAACCTCGCGTCTCCCATCCCGCGCGACGAGCTACATGCGCTTCTTGGGATTACGCCATTTCACCTCTTCACGATGGGGCTGCTCATCGTGTTCGCGCTCGCCATGGTTGCCATGTACTTCTTCAAGATGCGCCGCGCCGCGGCTCTCTTTGGACGTCTCGATCCCGGCTCGGGGCCGCCGCCGCCCGGCGCGTCACCGCCGCTTGCCGGAGCCCCCGGGCCGTCCGCGCCGCCAGCCGGAGGGAAACCACAGGCTGGAGGGACACCGCCACCTGCGGCGCCGCCTTCGCCTCCCACGCCGCCAGCCGCGCCGGGTGGCGGAGATGCCGCAAAAATTGCCGGCCGAGCAGATGAACTCTGGCAAGCGAGAGGGCGGCCTCTGGGCTCTCCCGAAATTGACTGGGTGCGAGCCGAAGAGGAACTCGCCAAAGTGGCGGAAAAGCCTGCAGCCCCACCTGCTGCCGGAGGTTCGCTGCCCTCGCCCGCGGCGCCCCCAGCCGAAAAGTCACCGCCGCCGACTCCGTCGCCTGCCGCGCCCGCGGCATCAGCGCCATCGCGAGAAGAGTCATCGGCGATCCCCGTTCCGACCGCGAGCTCCGCGCCTCCCCTGACTGCGAATTGGCGAGGGCAGCTCCGCGTGGGGAGCATCGTCACGGAAACGCCAAGCGTGAAAACGTTTCGTCTCCTGCCTTTGTCCAACGACGGCCTGCTGCCGTTCACGTTTGTGCCCGGTCAGTTCCTCAACGTCGCGTTCTGGATTGGCGGCGCGAGAATGAACCGCTCGTATTCCATCTCGTCCTCCCCGACGCAGCGGGATTACGTCGAGCTGACCGTGCGGCGTGAGCCACGGGGCGCCGTTTCCCGTCACATTAATGATCTGCTCAAGGTGGGCGACCAGATCGAAGCGGGAGGCCCGGTCGGAAAATTTACGTTTACCGGAACAGAGGCCGACAGTATCGTGCTTGTCTCCGGCGGCGTGGGCATTACGCCCATGATGAGCATCACTCGCTATCTCACGGAGCGGGCATGGGCCGGAGACATCTTCTTTATCTACACGTGCCGCACTCCGGCCGACTTCATTTTTGCGGACGAAGTCGCCGCGCTTCAGCGCCGGAATCCGAAGTTGCGCGTCGCGGTCACGATCTCTAAGGCAGAAGGGACAGACTGGAAGGGCGCTCGCGGACGCATCACGAAGGAATGGCTCACGCAGACGGTTCCCGATCTGGCTTCGCGGAGGATCCACCTGTGTGGGCCGCCAGCGATGATGGACACGACCAAGGCCCTCCTCGCCGAGATCGGAGTCCCTCCGGACCGCGTGAAGACCGAAGCATTCGGCGCACCCAAGCCCACCCCGGCCGCCGCGGGGACCACCGCCAAACCCACTGCCCCCGCGACCGGCCCGCTCGTCACGTTTTCGAAAAACAACAAGTCGGCCAACATTCGTGTGGATCTCCAGACTGGAGACAGCCCGCCGAAGCAGAGCATCCTGGAACTCTCCGAGGAGCTCGGCATCGGAATCGACTTCTCGTGCCGCGTGGGCACCTGCGGCCTGTGCAAAGTGAAGCTGACGTCCGGCGAGGTCGAGATGGCGGTGCAGGACGCGCTCGATGCTGACGACACAGCCAACAACATCATTCTTGCCTGCCAGGCCAAGCCGAAGGGCGAAGTCACGGTGGAGGCGTAGCCATGAAAGAACGTGAAGGCATCGTCGTCAGCAGCACCGTTGGCCTCTTATTGCTGGCCTGGCTCGGCTTCCTCCTCCACCGCTCGCCGCGCTTTGCGGGCAGCGGAATGGGGGCCGTGTTCGGGATCGCGGGGGCCGTGCTCATGCTCGTCCCGCTCGCGTACCCGATCGTCAAGCGTATTCGCTTCCTCAAGGCTCGAATTACACCGCACGTGTCGATGCAGTCGTTGCTGACCCTACACGTCTACGCCGGCATTTTGGGCCCTCTGCTCGCGATCATTCACACGGGTCACAAGTTCAACAGCGTGCTGGGAATTGCCCTCACGGCCGTGATGCTGCTCGTCGTCGTGAGCGGGTTTGCCGTCCGCTATCTGCTCACGCATTGCGCCCATGAGATCAAAGACAAATTACTCCTGCTGCAGACCGCCAGGGGCGATCTCGACAGTGCGTGGGGAGTGCTTGAGCACACCCCTGCTGAGATGAGAGTCCTTCCCAAGACACCTGTCCTGGCAACGGGCCTGGCGTCGCTGGGAATCGAGCTCCCCTTCGGCGGCCCAGCCGGTGAGGTCATCCGCACGGCCGATGGCGTAGCGGACCTGGAATATGCGATCCGCACGCACGAGTTGTTCAAGCGCTGGTTTAGCCGATCTCTCACGCTGCATATAACAGCATCCTTCGTGCTCTATGTCCTGCTGCTGCTCCATATCTGGTCGGGGATTCATTTCGGACTCAGGTGGTTCAGCTGAGCGTATAGATGAAGAAATCCATTCTCTTACTCGTCCTCGTTTTCGCCACGGCGGCCGCGCTTGCCGCTCTGTGGGAATCGGGAGCCAACGACGTCGCTCTGTGGCAGAGGCAGGTGCGCCCGGGGAACCTCTCGGTGGCGCATGCGTCGCTCGACAACAATTGCGCCGCCTGTCACACGCCCGTGAAAGGACCGGTCGATGTGAAATGTATCGGCTGCCATGCCAACAATGACACGCTGCTGCAACGTCAACCCACCGCGTTTCACGTGAACATCGGCCATTGTGCGCAATGCCATATCGAACATCAGGGCACGTATGCACGACTGACGAGGATGGATCACGTGAAGTTAGCGGAAATTGGGTTGCAGCAGTTGGAGCGATCGGCGTCTGATAGTGAGCAGAGGCAGGCCGCCGATCAGCTGGTGGCCTGGGTCCGCCAGGTCACCATGCCGGGTTCCCTGCCGAAGCTGCCTCCCGTGACAGCGCTCGAAATGACATTGAATTGTTCGAGCTGCCACAGCACCAAAGACCGCCACCGTGGTCTTTTTGGAGGCGAGTGCGCGGTGTGCCACGGGACGACACAATGGGCCATCGCCGGATTTCGCCATCCCTCTCCGCGGTCGGTCGAGTGTGCCCAGTGCCACCAGGCGCCGCCGAGTCACTATATGATGCACTTCGACATGATCTCGAAACGGATTGCCAGGCAGGAAGATGCGCAAGTAGCCCAGTGCTGCGGGCCTGCTCAAGTGAACCAGTGTTATCGCTGCCACCAGACCACATCCTGGAACGACATCAAAGGCGTCGGTTGGTATAAGCACCATTGATGGAGCGACACGAGGTTTGGAGCGTGACGGAGCGTTTCAGAGGAGGAGAAAGTGAGATGGACGCAGGCGAAGGCACCATGATCAATCTCGTGCAGGAGCTGCGGCTGAATTTCGATCTCCCAAACTGAAGGAGGAAAAGCACATGAGTTGTTGTAGCGAAGTGATGACACCCATCGAAGCGTCCTCATGCTGTACCCCGCACGATACGGTGGCACACGCGGCGCAAGCAATGCGTGATTCCGGTTGCGGCTGCGCACCTGTGGTTGAGGATACAGAACACCTCAAGCTGGTCGGCGTCGTCACCGAGCGCGACGTGTGTTGCGGCGGGGCGGCTGATGACCGGCGCGCGTCGGAAGTGCGCGTCGAGAAAATCATGCGACCCGTGTCTGCCTGTTGTGGGGCGAGCGAGCCGGTTGAAGAAGCGCGCCGGAAACTCCACGAGCAGCGCGCGACATGCTTGCCCGTTGCGGACAAGGCGGGCGGTTGTTGCGGCACAGTCAGCGTTCACGGTTTGGAGAAGTGGTAGAGCAACGGACGACGGCATCGGTAAATGCGACGAGCCATTCGACGACGCCGAAACCACACCCCTGTACGGGCGTGTCGGCGCAGCACGGGGGGGGCATCCCCTGTGGGCTTGTATAAACATCGCGGAGCCGGGGAACCGAGAAGCCATGACCCTTACGCCAGATTCCATCGAAGGCACAATGATTTGTCGTGCGTTGGGTGACGCTCGGTGTCGAGATCTTCGGCGCCGGGCTTGTCACGCGCGGCATGTGCGTGCCGATCGCGCATCTCACACGCGAGGTGAAAGGGGTCATCGCGTACACCTCTGGAGAATCTGATGATGAATGTCCTTGCGATTGATCGAGGTGGAACGCACGTCAGAATCCTTGCGTCCGGAAAGACCACGCATCGGGAATTTCCTTCCGGACGGGCGCTGACGGCCAAGCGGATGGTCGTGGCCGTCACGAAACTGGCAAAGGATTGGAAATATGACGTGGTGTCGATTGGCTATCCGGGCCTTGTGGTCCACGGGCGACCCGTTTCGGAACCGCACAACCTCGGGCCGGGCTGGGTTGGATTTGATTTCGCCGCCGCGTTTAAGCGTCCCGTCACGGTCATCAATGATGCGGCCCTGCAAGCCTTGGGTAACTACAAGCGCGGCACCATGCTCTTCCTGGGCCTGGGAACCGGCCTGGGCTCCGCCATGATTGTGGAGGGCATGGTCGTGCCCATGGAACTGGCCCACCTGCCTTACAGGAAGGCAACGTACGAGGATTATGTGGGGATTCGCGGACTGAAGCAGCACGGCAAAGAAAGATGGCGGCGACATGTCGCGGACGTGGTGGAGCGCCTGATCGCCGCCCTCGAACCCGACGACGTGGTGCTGGGCGGAGACAATGTCAAGAAACTGAAGAAGCTGCCTCCCGGTTGCCGCGCCGGCGACAACGCGAAGGCATTCATCGGCGGATTTTGGCTGTGGGCACATGCCACTGGCGTGCGACGACCTATGAAGAAGGCCCGTCCCTCGTGAGAGAGACACGGCGAACGGCCATGGACCAAGTAAGAGACGTACCTCAACACATCGCAAAGGCTGTGATGAAAAAAAACACAACAACACAACTCGGAATGGTGGGACTGGGCCGGATGGGTGCCAACATGGTGCGACGGCTGATCAAGGGAGGGCATGAGTGCGTGGTCTTCAATCGGTCGCCACAGAAGGTGAAGGACTTGGTCAAGGAGAAGGCCATCGGCGCCTCCTCGCTCGACGACCTCGTGACGAAACTCCAGAACCCGCGGGCCGTGTGGTTGATGGTGCCCGCCGCCGTCGTGGACCAGTGCATCGCCGACCTGATTCCGCTGCTGGAGCCCGGGGACATCCTGATTGACGGCGGCAATTCCTGCTACGTGGACGACCTTCGGCGCGCGAAGGACCTTGCGCCGAAGGGCATTCATTATATGGACGTGGGCACGAGCGGTGGGGTGTGGGGATTGACGCGCGGCTACTGCCTGATGATCGGCGGCGAGAAAGACGTGGTGCAGCATCTCGATCCCCTCCTCGCCACGCTGGCGCCCGGCATCGGCGACATTCCGCGCACAACCGGACGCGAGAAGCTCGGCGGCACTGCCGAGCAAGGCTACCTGCATTGCGGCCCGAACGGCGCCGGCCACTTCGTCAAGATGGTCCACAACGGCATCGAGTATGGCCTCATGGCCGCCTATGCTGAAGGGCTCAGCGTCTTGCGCGGCGCCAATATCGGCAAGCAACCACAGGACCCCAACGCCGAAACGACGCCTCTCCGCGATCCCGAGCAGTATCAATACGACCTCAACCTGGCTGACATCGCCGAGGTGTGGCGGCGCGGCAGCGTCATCGCCTCGTGGCTGCTGGACTTGACGGCGGACGCGTTGGCCAAGGATGCCGGCCTCGCGCAATTTGCGGGCCGGGTGTCGGACTCCGGCGAAGGTCGGTGGACGATCAAAGCCGCCATCGATGAAGGAGTGCCGGTGCCGGTACTCACCACGGCGCTGTATGCGCGATTCGCGTCCCGCGGCGAGGCGGATTTCCAGGGCAAGCTGCTCTCGGCCATGCGCTTCGGGTTCGGCGGCCATCTGGAGAAATCTGCGAAATAGGGAGCCACGTATGCACATTCCTCACTCCGACGCTCTCGTCTTCTTCGGAGCCACCGGCGACCTCGTGTACAAGAAGATTTTTCCCGCTCTCTATGCGATGGAGCGGCGGGGACATCTCCAAGTGCCCGTCATCGGGATCGCGAGATCGGACTGGACGATCGAGCAGTTCCAGGCGCGTGCCCGCGCGAGTGTTGAGAAACAGGGCGGCTTCGACGAGGCGGTCTTCGCGAAATTTCAGGAGCGGCTCCACTACATCAGCGGCGACTATGGCGATCCGGCCACCCACGCCGCGCTCCGTCAGGCACTCGGCGGTGCAGCCCATCCGCTGCACTATCTCGCCATCCCGCCCAGCCTATTCGCGAGGGTGGTCGAGGGGCTTGGCCAGTCGGGCTGCGCCCGCGGTGCGCGCGTGATCGTCGAGAAGCCCTTCGGCCGTGACCTCCCGTCCGCGCAGGCGCTCAGCGCGACGCTCCACACGGTCTTCGACGAGTCGTGTGTCTTCCGCATCGACCATTACCTGGGGAAGGAACCGGTGCAGAACCTGCTGGTCTTCCGCTTCGCGAACACCTTCCTCGAGCCGGTCTGGAACCGCACCTATGTCGAGAGCGTGCAGATCACGATGGCCGAGAGCTTTGGCGTCGAAAGCCGTGGCAGTTTCTACGAGGAGTCCGGCGCCATTCGTGACGTGATCCAGAACCACATGCTCCAGGTCGTGGGCTTCCTCGCGATGGAGTCGCCGACGACGACGAATCACGAGTCGATCCGCGAGGAGCAGATGAAGGTGTTCAGGATGATCCGCCCGCTCAGCCCCGAGGACCTGGTGCGCGGGCAGTTCCGTGGCTACCGCCAGGAGGACGGCGTTGCTCGCGACTCGATGGTCGAAACATTCGCCGCCGCCCGGCTCCGCATCGACTCTCCACGCTGGAACGGCGTGCCCTTCTTCATCCGGGCGGGCAAGTGCCTCCCGACGACGATGACCGAGGTGCTGGTCATGCTCAAACGACCCGCACTCAGCACCCTGTGCCCAGGCCAGGCGAACTATGTGCGCTTCCGGCTGAGCCCCGACGTGACGATTGCCATCGGCGCCCGTGTGAAGCGCCCCGGCGATGAACTGATTGGTGATCCGACGGAACTCAAAGTGGTCAACCACCCGCGCGGGGATGAGATGGCCGCCTACGAGCGTCTGTTGAGCGACGCCATGGTAGGCGACGGCACCCTCTTCGCGAGTCAAGACGGCGTGGAGGCCGCGTGGGCGGTCGTTCAACCCATCTTGGGGGTGGTGACACCCGTGCATGAATACGAAACCGGTACGTGGGGACCGTCCGAGACCGAAAAACTCACGGCGGGTATCTGTGGCGCACAGCCCAGTGCGGCTGATACCCCATGGCAACCTATGGTGCCCCATGAATAATCACTGCATTGCCTTTGGGGCGCCAGGGATTGAGCCGCGCTGGACGTCCAGCGCCAAGGACGGCATCGGCACGGCGTATCACAGCAGTTCCCGCGTCTGGTTCACGCTGAGCCACGGCATCGTCAACGAGATCTATTTTCCCCATGTCGATACGCCCAATACGCGCGACTTGCAGTTTCTCATCACGGACGGCGAATCGTTCTGCCACGAGGAGCGGCGCGACCTGCTTCACAAAACCGAACACCCGGAGCCAAACGCGTTGTTGTATCGCCTCACCAACTCCGACCGCGAGGGCCGCTATCGCCTCGTCAAAGAAATCGTCGTGGACCCGCACTCGTCGGTGTTGTTGATGCACACGCGGCTGGACGTCTTGGACCCGAAGCTGCGCGGCAAACTCCGTCTCTATGCGTTGCTCGCCCCTCACATGAAAGGCACGGGCAAGAATAACTCGGCCTGGTGGTGTGGATTGGATGGCCGGAAACTCTTCGACGTGCAACGAGAAGACATTGATCTGTCGTTCGGTTGTACGCCCGATTTCACTAGGCGCTCCGTCGGCTACGTCGGATTCAGCGATGGCTGGCAGGACTTGATGGACAACTTCACAATGGATTGGGAATTCGAACAGGCCGAGGACGGCAACATCGCGTTGATCGGGGAGATCGATTTATCGGATGGAATGGAGTTCACGCTGGGCGTGGGTTTCGGGCGCACTCGGCACAGTGCATCAGCCCACCTCTTGCAAGCGTTCGCCACCCCGTTCGCCGACCAGCGCGAGAAGTATATCAGCCAATGGCAGCGCACTCGTGCCGAGGTCGATTTGAGCACGCACACCAAAGACGGCGGGTCACTGATGCGCGTGAGTCAATGTGTGTTACTGGCGCATGAAGATAAGACGTTCCAGGGCGCGTTCGTGGCGTCGCTGAGCATTCCCTGGGGCGAGACGAAGGACGACAGCGATCGCGGCGGGTATCATCTGGTCTGGACGCGCGACATGGTGCAAACCGCCACGGCGCTGCTGGCCTGCGGGCAGACCGAGTCGCCATTGCGCGCGCTGATCTGGCTTGCGTGTGTCCAGGCAGCCGATGGCAGCTTGCCGCAAAACAGTTCGATCGCCGGCGAGGCGTACTGGCACGGGATTCAACTGGATGAAGTGGCGGGGCCGATTCTGCTCGCCTGGCGTGTGCAGCAGGCGGCCGCACTCCGGCAATTCGATCCGTGGCCGCTGGTCTCGCGCGCCGCGCGGTATGTGATCCTGCACGGACCGGTGACTTCGCAGGAACGGTGGGAGGAGAACTCCGGTTACTCGCCTTCGACGCTGGCGACCATCATCGCGAGCGTGGTGTGTGCGGCGGAATTTTCCCGCGGCAGAAAAGACACATGCGCGGCGGACTTTTTGCTCGATTATGCCGACTGGCTGGTGGCCCATTTAGAGGAATGGACCGTCACGACCCGCGGCGAACTCGTGAAGGGCACACCGCGACACTACGTCCGCATCACGCCGGCCGATCCGAAACACGCCGTGGCTTCGCCTGACCAGGATGAGGCGGAGATTGTCATAGCGAACGGTGGCGGCACACATCCGGCGCGCAACATTGTCAGCGGCGATTTTCTCCACCTTGTCCGGCTGGGGGTTCGTGCTGCAGACGACCCGCTGATCGTCGATTCCCTCGCGGTGATCGATCACGTGCTCAAACGCGATCTGCCTCAAGGCCCGTGCTGGCGGCGCTACAATCACGATGGCTATGGCCAGAAGCCCGACGGCAGCGCCTACGACGGGACGGGTGAAGGTCGCTGCTGGCCGATTCTGACGGGCGAACGTGGTCATTATGAGCTGGCCGCTGGACGCGATCCGTTGCCGTTCATCGACGCGATGGAAACATTCGCCAACGAGGGCGGCATGTTACCGGAACAGCTCTGGGACGCCGATGATTTGCCGGAGGGAACGATGAAACGCGGTCGCCCGACCGGGTCGGCCATGCCGCTGTGTTGGGCGCACGCGGAGTATGTGACCCTGGTGCGCAGTCACAAGGACGGGGTGTGCTTTGACCGCATCGAGCCGGTGTATCAGCGTTATGCCAAGGCCGGGACAAGCAGCACCATTGACATGTGGACACTCGCGCATCAGCCGCAACGGATCGCCCAAGGGAACACGCTCCGCATTATCACCGAAAAGGCAGCGACGATTCATTGGAGCGTTGATGGATGGGTGACGGCGAATGATCTGGACACGCGGGAGGCGGGACTCGGGTGCTGGTTTGGAGATTTGCCGTCGGCCCAACTCTCGGCCCGCACCCGCATCGTGTTTACGTTGTTGTGGCAAGAGGGATGGGAGGGGCAAGATTTTCAGGTGCTGATTGATGCGTCACCTCCCACCCGGCACATGGCATGAACCAATCCAACTGGGCTGTTGATACGACGACAAGCCTCATCGATGGAGCGTCGGGATTTGGCGCATGACGGAGCATTGCAGAAGAAGGCACCAATGACATGGAAGCGGTTGAAGGCACCATTGTTACCCTGGTGCAGTGGCTGCGGCTCGCCGTAGAAACAATGGGCGCTCTCGTGATTGCGGTCGGCGTCATTGTGGCGATCTACGGTTTTGGACGCGCGCTTGCTTTGCAACGGCCCGAACATTACGTCGAGGTCCGGCTGACCTTGGCGCGTTATCTGGCACTCGCGATTGAGTTTGAACTGGCCGCGGACATCCTCTCGACGGCGATTGCACCGAGCTGGGACCAAATCGGCAAGTTGGGCGCCATCGTGGTGATCCGCACCGGACTCAACTATTTTCTCATGCGCGAAATGAAAGAAGAGCGAGTGAAGGGCGGATACGGTACAGGACAAGCGTGAGGGTACCCCTCGAGAAGAAGAAAAAGGAAACATCACCATGGACATCCACGATCACAGTGTGACGCGGCGTGTGTTCCTGCAACGCGCGGGGGCGTTGGGGCTGCTGGCCGCGGTGGAACATCTCGTTCCATCCTCTGCATGGGCCAGCGCGACGAACGGTGCGGCGCACAGCTTGCCGTTGAGCGGAACGGTCATTGATTTAACCATCGCCGAGACTCCGTTTCGCCTGGACGGCCGGACCGCGCCGGCCATCACGATCAATGGGACGATCCCGGGTCCCGTGATCCGGCTGAAAGAAGGTCAACAGGCCACGCTACGCGTCACAAACCGTTTGGAGGAGATCACATCGATTCATTGGCACGGGTTGCTCCTGCCGCCCGACATGGACGGCGTGCCCGGGGTGAGCTTCGGCGGCATCAAGCCGGGCACCACCTTTACGTATCAGTTCCCGGTGCGCCAGAGTGGCACCTATTGGTGTCATAGTCACTCGGGCGGCCAAGAGCTCTTGGGCATGTACGCGCCGATGATCATCGACCCCGTCGAGCCGGAGCCGTTTCGTTATGAGCGTGATTATGTGGTGATGCTGTCGGATTGGAGTTTTGAATCACCCGAAGCCCTGCTTGCCCATCTCAAAAAGCTCCCCGGCTACTATAACTTCCAGAAGCGCGCCGCGCGCGAGTTCTTCTCGGATGTGGCACGGTCCGGTTGGCTACCGACACTGAGGGACTACTTGAGCTGGGACCGGATGCGGATGGACCCGACGGACTTTGCAGATGTCACCGGCTACACGTACACCTATCTGATGAACGGCTTGTCGCCCACCGGCAACTGGACGGGGTTGTTTCGTCCAGGCGATCGGGTGCGGCTGCGCTTCATCGTCGCGGCTGCCATGAGCTTTTTAGACGTGCGCATCCCGGGGCTCACCATGACGGTCGTCCAAGCGGATGGGCAGAATGTGCAACCCGTCGTGGTGGATGAGATTCGCATGGGACCGGCGGAAACCTACGATGTGATCGTCGAACCCGTCGAGGATCGCGCCTACACCATCTTTGCGGAGACGATGGACCGCAGCGGCTATGCGCGCGGGACCCTTGCACCGCAAGCGGGCATGAGTGGGGAGATCCCTGCACGTCGGCCCAGACCGCTCCGCACGATGGAAGACATGGGGATGAACATGGCAGGTATGGCGATGGAGGGCATGGATATGCCAGGTATGAAACAGAACCTGAATGGCAGCGGCATGAAGATGCCTGGCCTGGCCACGGCCGGCGACAGGCCGAGCAGGAAGCCGTCTAATGACAATCCGCACATGGAGCATGGTCCGGGCATGCAGCCCATGCCAGGCATGCAGGATACGCCGGATATGGGGACGGGCGATCAAGATCGCTCGAAGATGCCTGGCGCCGAACCTGTCAAGCATGGCCCCGACGATCACGGCACCGGCAATCAAGTGGTCGCCGAATATTCGCAGAACCGGATGGGGGAACCAGGGAGAGGACTGGAAGGCAGTGCGCGGCGGGTGCTGCTTTACACCGATTTGAAAAGCCTGGCGCCCTATCCGGACCAACGGGAACCGGAGCGCGAGATTGAACTCCACCTCACGGGCCAGATGGAGCGCTACATGTGGTCCTTCGATGGCAAGAAGTATTCGGATGAAAAAGCGCCGATTCGCTTTCGCTACGGCGAGCGGGTGCGCTTGACCTTCGTGAACGATACCATGATGGAGCATCCGCTCCATTTGCATGGCATGTGGATGCACCTGGAAAACGGCGCCGGAGCGTATCTTCCGCGAAAACATACGGTCATCGTGAAGCCGGCCGAGCGGCTGTCCGTCGCCATCAGCGCGGACGCATCGGGACGCTGGGCGTTTCATTGTCACCTGCTGCTTCATATGGAGGCCGGGATGTTCCGCGTCGTCGAGGTGTCAGAGTGACCGGATCATGTCCTCCTGGCAGATTGTCTGCGAGCTTCCTCGCCGTGTTTCTGCTCTGCTTAGTGGGCCAAGGTATCGGCGCAAGAGGCATCGGGGCGCAATCGACCTTCGACCCCTCCCCCCATGTAACGTGGTCAGAAGGGACCAATAACACCTCTTCAAAGGCTCCTCGCCGTTTCACCGCTACGAGTGAATCGCTGAGCAGCAACGCTTCCACCGGACGGGATCGGACGCGACCGAATGTATTGCCGCAACAGGACTGGCCTCCACCCGTCAACGATGAGGAGCACCATCTGTTCACCCTCGTCGACGTCCTCGAATTCCGTCCAAAAACAGGGGGAGGTGAAAGTACGAGCGACTACCGGTGGGATGTCGAGGGCTGGTACGGCGGAGACTATAACCGACTCTGGTTCAAAAGCGAAGGGCAGCGCGGTACCGCCTTCAAAGCAGACTACGATGTGGACTTTCAACTGCTGTATGGCCGGTTCATTCAGAAATATTACGATTTTCAGATCGGCCCACGCGTCGAGACGCAAACGTTCCGCGGACGCAACGTGACCCGTGGGTTCGGCGTGATCGGGATCGAGGGAATCGTACCGTACAACTATGCATTGGAGGCCACTGCATTCATCGATCAAAACGGCGCCGTGTCTGCGCGTCTGACCTTGACCAAGGATCTGTTGCTGACGGAACGACTGATCCTCCAGACCCGCTTGGAAACCAACGCCGCTATACAACGAGTCGAGGAGTTCACGACGGGCTCAGGTCTCAACAACCTGGAATTTGGGGTTCGGCTGCGCTATGAAATCCGGCGCGAGTTTGCCCCCTATGTCGGCATCTCTCTCGATCGGAGTTTTGGCGAGACGGCCACGCTTGTGCGCCAAGAGGGGGGAAACCCGAGTCAAATTCGATTCATGGTGGGCGTGCGGGCGTGGTTTTGACCTATGCTGAGCACACTGTGATGTGGACAAAGGGACGCGATGGAAAGCCTATGTCCGGGGTTCGGAAGGTAAAATGGAAATCCTGACTCACGCCCCCTGCCACTCGATCCAGCTATCTGACTGAGGGAATGTAAGCATGCTGTCCCTCCAGGGACAGCATCCCTCAGGATGGGGCCTTAGATTTCATGAAACCTGTTTTCCGCCCTATTGTGGGCCAGTCACCGGACTCGTGGTAAAAGGACAGCCATTGGGAACGATCGGAGCGCACCATGGACTTGATGACACACACAAATCCCGGACAGACGTCTGACCCACATGCTGGTCACCAGATGTCGCACGACCACCAGGGCCACGATCGCCACGCGGGCCATTCCGTGGCGATGTTTCGCGAGAAATTCTGGTTGAGTTTTGCCCTCACACTTCCCACGGTCTTCTGGTCGCCCGAGGTTCAACACTGGCTTGGTTACACGGCGCCCTCCTTCCCTGGCTCCACATTGATTCCCGCGATTCTGGGAACCGCCGTCTTCCTATACGGCGGCCTCGTGTTTGTGCGGGGGGCACAGGGTGAGCTTGCCGACCATAAGCCAGGCATGATGACGCTCATCAGCTTGGCCATCATTGTCGCATTTGGGACGTCGCTCGCTGCGACATTTGGCCTCTTCCAGGTCGAAGTCTGGTGGGAACTCGCCTCGTTGATTACGATCATGGTGTTGGGCCACTGGCTCGAAATGCGCGCCATTTTCCAAGCCCGGGGCGCGCTCACTGCACTCGCCGCGTTGCTCCCAGACACGGCCGAGCGGGTCACCGGCGCGGAAGTCCGTACGGTGCCATTATCGGAACTGCACGTGGGTGACGTGGTCCTTGTCCGGCCCGGAGGGCGCGTTCCGGCGGATGGCGCCGTTGTCGAAGGCGTCGCCGATGTCGACGAGTCGATGATCACGGGCGAGTCGAAAGCGGTCTCGAAGGAACCAGGGACGACCGTGATCGCGGGAACGGTCGCCGGCGGTGGCAGCCTGCGAGTCCGCGTGACCGCAGTCGGCGAGCAGACCGCCCTCTCCGGTATCATGCGGCTGGTAGCCGCCGCCCAAGCGTCGAGTTCTCGCACGCAAGTCCTTGCCGACCGTGCCGCCGCCATTCTGTTTTATGTGGCCGTCGCAGCCGGCGCGATCACGTTCACCTACTGGTGGGTGGCGGGGGACACCCAACATGCCCTGATCCGGACGGCCACCGTCCTCATCATTGCCTGCCCCCACGCCTTAGGGCTGGCGATCCCGCTGGTGATCGCCATCTCCACCTCACTCGGCGCGCGGAATGGGCTGCTCGTGAAGGATAGACTGGCCCTGGAACGAGCCCGCCTGTTGGACATGGTGATATTCGATAAAACCGGCACGCTGACCCGCGGCGCTCCTGCAGTATCTGGAATTGCGGCTGTGCCTGGCACGTCGGAATCAGAATTGCTTGCCCTTGCCGCTGCTGTCGAGGCCAACTCCGAGCACCCCCTGGCTCGGGCCGTCGTCGAAGAAGCCACACGCCGGGGCGTGCGCCAACTGCAAGCGGCCAACTTCGAGGCGCTGGCAGGGCGAGGGGCGCGGGCCATGGTGGATGGCAAGAGCATTGCTGTCGGCGGACCGCGCCTGTTGGTCGAGGCCAAGGCCACGGTGCCTCCGGAAATTGAGAAGGCCACGAGCGCCTGGGCGTCGGAAGGAAGGACCGTGCTGTCTGTCGTCGCTGAAGGACGGCTGCTCGGTGCGCTTGCTGTAGAAGACGAGATCCGGCCCGAGTCGCTTGAAGCCGTCACCGACCTGCATCGCCTGGGTATCCGAGTCGCGATGATCACGGGAGATGCGAAAACCGTGGCGGAGTCCGTCGCCCGGCGCCTTGGGATCGATGAGGTCGCAGCGGAGGTGCTTCCCGGCGACAAAGCTGCGTCCGTCAAGCGGTTTCAGGCGGGCGGCAAGAGGGTGGCCATGGTGGGAGACGGCGTGAACGATGCTCCGGCACTGGCCACCGCCGATGTCGGGATTGCGATTGGTGCTGGAACGGATGTGGCCATCGAATCCGCAGGCATCGTGCTCGTGCGGAGCGATCCGCGCGACGTGGTCGGAGCCATTGAGCTCTCGCGTGCGACCTACCGGAAGATGATCCAAAATCTCATCTGGGCAACCGCATACAACTTGGTCGCTATCCCGGTCGCCGGGGGGCTGCTCGTCCGCTGGGGATTCGATCTTCCCATGAGTGTGGGTGCTGTCGCGATGAGCATGTCCACAATCATTGTGGCGGCGAATGCGCAGTTGCTTCGTCGCCTGAAACTCCAGCGTGAGACCCTTTGAACGATACAGGTATCATAGGGGCGGCTCGGCTCGGAGCACATCTGCATGATGCTGGGCATAGAATTGCTAGTGCTTTCACTGGTTCCTTTAGTCTCCCAGCGTGACATCTGGCGAATAGGTTAGAAAATTGTCTCGATCTTCATCTAAGCAAGACGTCGGAAGGTGGTCTTTATGGGTGGACTTCAGCGGAGTTTCGTGAGTGCCGTAATGCTATGGTCATGAGCGTGCCAGCTAATGCTGCGGCTGGATCGCATGAGCGCCCTGTCATACGACCTTTGTAAGGGTTAGCACTATATTTGGTATTGACCTCAAGGTCTCGCGTCTATATACAGGGGGTCGCTCCAAGCATGACTTTGTAGTCGTCCAATTATAAAGTGACGTAATTGGCAAAATATTTCTGAGCGCCAAAGCTGTTTGACCTCAGTGTCACAAAACACTGTTTCCTTCCATAAGCGGATTATAAACGACTTTATTTTTCTTTGGCCTATAGCGAATCTGGAAAGTAATCAATTTGGATGAAATCTGGCCAATCGAAAAAATTCCGAAATTGCCGCTATTAGTGTGGAGTGCTGTAAACAACTATATTTATCTCCACAATCGGTTCAGTAGACGATGGCGTGCGCCCCAGCAAGATAGATTCGCTCCACTTCTCGATTGCCGACTAGACCACAACTTCCAAACCGCGCTGTCGCACCAGGTGGAGCAGCTTGAGAGCGGTGCCTGTGGGCTTCTTCTGGCCGATCTCCCACTTCTGGACCGTCGACACACTTGTATTCAGAAGACGGGCAAACACTCCCTGGCTCACCCGTGAGGACTCGCGGATGCGCTTGATTTGCGCCGGCTTCAACGGCGTGACGGGCGGCACGCACAGACGGTCAAATTCCTGCAGCGTGAGCTGATCCATCGCGCCAGCCTTGTGTAGCCCCCTCGCCGTTTCGAGGACGGCTTCAAGAATCGCTGATTTGGTCTTTCGCATCGCAATCCACCTCCATCAATTCACCAGCACGCTGTGCGTGGCCGAGCGCTTGCGCCGTGAGTGGGTGCTGTCCTCGTTTCCCCTGAGCTGTCCTAGGCTCATTTGAAGTGTCCTAATTTAATTTTCACTGACCTAACTAGGACAGCACCCGGGCATCATGAGGCGCAGCGCCTCGTCTGGCATAACCGGCATAGTCAATTCGAAGTATGAACAGAGAAACCGGCGCAGGCGGAACAATGCATCATTGATCGTCGACAGCCGGCTCACATATTCGGAGTCCTTCGGCAGTGCACACTCCGGCTGGTAGAAAAGTCTTTGCCAACTATCCACCTGGTTGTCTGGTGTGCTTTCAACCGATCGTTTTGGCGTCTGAATATGCCAGAAAGTTCTCCATTTGACCCGTCTCAGATTAGAGCTTATGTTGTCAATGGATGGAATGAGGTACCCGCAGCCGCCAACCCGCGCCCGAAAGAAATAACCAAGACCGAAGAACGCAACCGTCTCAGACGTGAACCGCCTCTCGTTTCCGCTCTTTTACTTTCACAGAGACTTCGACGCGCGAGCCAAGCTTATTGAGGATCATCATCAATCTGTCAGAGGTGAACCGTTCGAGATCAGCCGTTCGTATTCGCGAAAAGTCAGCAGCCGGAACCCTTGTAAGGCCTTGCGCCTTCCGAACACTGAGTTCTTTCTTATCAAGCGCCTTAATGATTTCAGCGGCCAGAATAGCTTTAAACTGCCGAACATCTGCATAAGGAATGTTCAAATCCTGATAGACGTTTCCGCTCCCACGGATAATATCTTCTTTCATTTGTATGACGTTATCTCTTCTTCGTTCTGTCTGGCCATGAAAGCATACCATCTAATTCTCGACAGTACGGGTCGCCGTCTTCCGTTTCCTCGTTTGCTGAGACTCCTCCCGCAGGAAGAGAGTCTTCCTCGAACCAGAGCAACGACAACATTCGATCCCAATCAGGCAAATACCTCGACTCCTCATAGAGAGTTCCGCCTCGAGTCCAGTCTTCAAACCATTCTGTGGGGTCAACCTCGCAGGGACCCTCTTGAACAAGCTTTGCTCCTTGCGCTGCCAGGGATGAAGGCGGCACACGATATCCAATCTGAACCCATGCTCCCATTTCTCTCAGGGAAGGGGAGCGGCTCGCGTAACGCACGATCCCATGCTCAGATAAGACAAATGTGCAAGGCATGTCGTTCAGCGCCGCAAAACGGGATCCCGTCGCTGTCAGCGAGGCCTTAAATTTCTTTCCCAATGTGACTACAGAATTAAACCCCAGATCTACTGCATTTACTAGCGGCTTAAAATGATCAGAGGGCAATAGAATTTCAGAGGCAAAGACGTCACAGAGCACTTCATTTTTAGGCCGCTTGGTATAATGTTGCGAATCACTCTTGCCAGTGTGTTCACTCGAAAGATCTAGATAAATATGTCCAAGTTCATGACAGATGGTAAAGCGCTGCCGCTCTTCAAGGTGGTTCTTATTTACAATGATGTGCCACTTGTCTTTGATGGGTAGGGAGTGACCGGATTCGTTTTCAGGAAGTTCTGTCTCATATCGAAGCCCTGCATCGATGTTCTTGACATAGCGTTCCATTGAAACTGGGCATGTAAGATCTGGAAAGCTTCGCACAAAAGCACGAGCTTTCAAAATAACGGTAGACTCATCCACCTTCCATAGTCTCCCTGATTTTCCGGATCTGTTCGAGGACTCTTTCCCAGGCGTCCTTTCCTATTGGCCGTCCACGCGATCTCATTCTGGCAGCGGATTCAAAGTCCTCGATGGAAACTTTGGAACTTTCCAAAACATAGTTCAATAAATCCTCGTCAACTGGTTGTTGTACGAGGAACTTCAAGATTCTTGCTTTGCGTTCTCCAGGTCGCAGCGCGCGGATCAAGCTATCCACAGTGTCATCCGATGGATCAGCCTTTTCCCCCGTCTCCAGTCGATGCACATATGCATGATCGAGATCGGCCAACTGACCCAATTGTCGCAATGATAGGCCCTTTTCGGTCCTGAGACGCTCAAGAAGTCCACCAAACCCTATCGACATATGCCCTCTTGACTTGAAGGTAGTTTGCGGGTAGCCTGTTGTCCAGAAATATATTTACAGACAACATATTGACTCATGACTAGAAGTACTTATCACAATGACAATCGAATGAATCATGGCAACTGTAGTCCAACTGGGCAACACAATTTACTCTGGTAAATATGCCAATGCAAGCAGCCTTGAGATGAAATTAGGACCGCGTGATCAGTCGGGAACACCGCTAAACCAATCAGCCAACGAGAAAGGAGTCCTATGGGAAAAAATGATCGTTACGTTGTGAAGCATGAAGATGGATGGGCCGTGAAAAAACCCGGTGCTGAACGAGCAAGTAGCATTCATCGCACCCAACACGAAGCTGAACAGTCGGCCAAAAACACCGTCGCAAACCTTGGCGGAGGAGAAGTGAGGATTCAGGGACGCGACGGACAGTGGCGCGATTCCGATACGGTATCACCCGGCAACGATCCTTGCCCTCCGCATGATCGTAAGCACTAAGAGTATTAGGATACCCCCTGAAGCAGGCCGTCGATGAAACCATGACTCTACCAAGAAAGGATCACCATGAGCGCCCCACATAAGATTGTTTGCTATCCGGTAGGGAATGGCGACACAACCCAAATCATTTTATCAAACGGTCGTCGGATACTGCTCGATTACTGTCACCGGAAGAAGGGAGAAGAAACTGAATCACCAGAGATCGATCTCAAGGAACGACTCAAACAAGAGCTGAAAAACGCCGAGCGAGACTATTTCGACATAGTCGCCTTCACCCATGCTGACCTTGACCACATCCAGGGCAGCACGGAGTTCTTCGACCTGCAACATGCAGAGAAATACCAAGGGGAAGGGCGCATTAGAATTCGTTGCCTATGGGTTCCGGCCGCTATGTTGCTCGAAGAGGTCGAAAGGGATGAGCAGAGTGAGGAATTCTGTATCCTACGTCAGGAAGCACGACACCGGTTACTTGAGGGCAAGGATATTCTCGTTTTCTCTAAACCCGACACACTCAAGGATTGGCTGGAACCAAAGCTTAAAGAACGAGGGGAAGCGGCTAATGCACGGGATCACCTATTTATTGACGCCGGAACCATTGTGCCTGGCCTTTCGCTAGCATCCGATGGCGTAGAGTTCTTTTGCCATTCCCCTTTCATTAAGCACTGTGATGGAACTGACATCGTTAGAAACTCAGCGTCTCTGGTATTCAATGTCCGCTTTCTAATTGGAGAAGCAACTTATGACTATTTCCATGTTGGAGACACTGAATGGACCGATATTGAAGATATTGTAAAGACCACTCTCTACCACAAGAATGACGATCGACTCGCATGGGACCTATATAACATCCCTCATCACTGCAGCTACCTTGCTTTGAGTGACGAGAAAGGGGATACAGAAACCAATCCCAAACCCCTTGTAAAACATCTGTTACTGCAAGGTAAGAATGATGCCTACATGGTTAGCTCCAGCAAACCTATTCCTGATTTAGAAGAATCATATAAAGAGACTCAACCTCCACATATTCAAGCACGCAAAGCATATAAGAGACATCTCGAGGAAGTTGAGGGCCGAAAGCTTCTTGTGACAATGGAAGAACCAAACGCCAACAAGCCGGAACCACTTGTTTTTGAGATAGCAGGCGGGGGTATCATCTGGAGACGCTCAATATCCATTGGCAGTGCAGCCATTGTGACATCGCGCCCACCAAGAGCTGGATCATGAAGGAAGAGTTTTACACCCTTCCCAATCTCCGAGAACTCGATGACGAGAGTCATCTAAAACTTCCTCGCGCGCGAGACTTGCTCTCTACTGCAAGGCGACAACGGGATTACTCTGTCCGTCAATTACTCCAGAGCACCGAGGGCACTTTTGAATGTATTGTTGTAGACGTTGAAACTGACGGGGTTCCGAAGAACAACCCGTACGGTATCCGATACAGAGAACGAGTAGCTTTGTGCGTGCCAGAAAACCCAAAAGAATTAGTGCAGGTGCTAGCGCTCCGCAGAAAATTTCCGACGCTCATCCATCAGAATCAAGCAGCCCCCAACACTCCGCGGAATCTGTGTCTCTACTTTGAGCCAGCAGCCTCGGTTGCGCGAACGTGGACGCCACAGGCTTTTCTGCGGCGAATTCAGTGGTGGCTAGAGAGTAGCGCTACAGATCGGCTTCATCCCGCAGATCAACCAGTTGAGCAATTATTTTTTGTTTGTGCGGGTGAACTAGTGCTGCCGTGGAATATGAACGAGATCCGTAAGGACACAGACATTCGTCTGGTCATCAAATGGGGCCCTGAAAGGCCTAACGGAGGCGTCACATTCTTCCTTGAACCTCTTCCAGCAAATAGCCAGCTTCCCAAGGGGGCTATCCAGCCTATTGCGGTCACTATTCCTGCGATTGTCCAGCGTCAAGTCGAAAGTGACCCTACAACATTAGGTGAGTTATCAGATCTTCTCGAAAGCCGCAATGTCAATTTCCCTCAACTATTGAAAGACGAGTCTTCAAAACATGTTGGAGAAATGGGAGTGCCTGAATCTGCAGACGCCCCGCTTTCAGTCATCATCTTGACCATTCCAGTAACGCGATCAGAAGGACAGACCGCGGAAAGAATAACGCATCGCGCATTTGTGGTGAAGACTGGCGCGTTGAAGTTGGGAGCTCTTATCGGATCCCTTTTTTTGCATGAGGTGTACGAAGGTAAGAAAAGCATCAACAAGTATTTTAATGCAGGTGGAATCTTAGGTGCTAAATCGATCAGTACCTGGCGCGATTTAGGCATCTTGCCTCTGGAGGTACTTTCTCGGAATGATACAGCTTCGTACAGAAGGCAGTCAGGGGTTAGAGATGAAGGTCCATCTGGAGTATTAGTTGGTGCAGGATCGCTTGGCAGTGCCTTGATGAATCTTTGGGGTCGTTCCGGGTGGGGGCGGTGGACGGTAATCGATAAGGACCATATTAGACCGCATAATGTGACTAGACATTCAGCCTACGCTCAACATGTTGGCCATCCAAAAGCAATGGTCGTCGCGGATCTACACGAGGCAGCGATGCATGGCTCCAGCACTCTCACTCCCGTACACGCTGATGCTTGCGATTTCTCTCAGCCTTCCGTGATGGATGCACTGACTCATGCCCAATTGGTTGTTGATGCGTCGACCTCTCTCGAATATCCCCGCAGCGCCAGTCATATTGAAGCAATAGGCCGGCACATATCAGTATTCGTTACTCCTAACGGCAACGGGGCTGTCTTGCTTGCTGAAGATGAAAAGCGTGGTATTAGGGTCAGAAACATCGAGGCACAGTACTACCGCGCGCTAATTCAGGAGGCTTGGGGCAAGCAGCATCTCGATGGGGTCCATTCGTTTTGGAGTGGTGCTAGCTGTCGAGACATATCCATGGTAATGCCCTGCTCCAGAATTATGAGCTATGCTGGCATATTGGCAGAACAGATCCCGATGATATCGCTTCGCCCAGAAGCCGTTATCCGCATTTGGCAGCGAGATCCACAACGTGGGTCGGTAGTGGTGCATGATTATCCTGTGGCATCAGAACGCCAGATTAAGTTTGGCGAAACAGATCTTTACATCGATGCGGCAATAGAGCAACAACTTCGAGGGTGGAGATCTGCAAACTGCCCAAATGAGACCGGCGGAGTTCTATTGGGTTACCATGACTTCAACATTTCTGCACTGGTAGTCGTTGCAGCCCTTCCAGCACCCCCTGACAGCAAATCAAGTCCTCGTTCGTTCGAACGTGGTGTTGAAGGTTTATTACAGGCGGTGCAAGAGGCGTCACGGCGAACGGCAGGCATCGTTGGTTACGTCGGCGAATGGCATAGTCATCCACCAAAACATTCAGCGTCGCCCAGCACAGACGATTTCGTTCAACTCGTGGATCTCGCGCGCAAAATGTCAGAGGATGGGCTTCCTGCTGTACAACTTATAGTGGGCGAGAAGGATGTACAGATACTCCAGGGCACGATGAAAGAATGATTTTGCCACCGAGCATCGCACTTGCTCTATCAGGCGGCGGCATCCGAGCAATTGTTTTTCATCTTGGCGTGATACGACTGCTCGCAGAACGTCGCTTACTTGAGCACGTCGAACGAATCTCTACAGTGTCCGGTGGCAGTTTGCTTGTGGGGCTAATACTTCAAGCTAACCAGTATCAATGGCCATCCTCAGATCTCTTTATGGAGTCGGTATACCCAAATCTGCGTAATTCGCTGTGCAATAAAAGCTTTCAGTGGGGAGCCCTCCGGCAGCTCCTAAACCCTGTAAACCTGCCGTTCGTTTTTTCTCGAGCAAATTTGTTGGCATTAGCTATCGAAAAAGAATGGAATATTCGGATTAAGCTATCTGAATTGCCGATTAGACCTGAATGGTCCATCAATGCGACTACAGCTGAGAATGGCAAACGTTTTCGGTTTAAGCGAAGCGATATTGGCGACTATCAGCTAGGCTATGCTTCTGCTGAAGACTTTCATCTTTCGAGCGCGATGGCAGTTTCCGCTGCTTTTCCCGGAGGGTTCGGACCACTACGGTTAGACGCCACGCTCTTCAATTGGCAAAAACGGGAATGGAATGCGCTTAAGGGAACTGAGCAGCCTGTCAATATCGGCTATAAATCTCTGCATCTATACGACGGGGGCATCTATGACAATCTCGGGTTGGAACCATTTTTTGATGCAGGACGCAGCAAGGCCAAGCATCCAGGGACTACTATCATCGTCTCGGATGCCGGACGTCCCTTACCTTCCGGCTTCGATTTCTTTTCGCTGAATCCGTTTCGACTTAAGCGTGTCGCCGACATCATGTCAGACCAGTCTCATGCATTACGTGTTCGGACCTTCTCCAACTATCTCCAGGAAAGCCCCGGACGGGGAGCATTCATATATATTGGGACGCCTATAGAGCCTACGTTACCCTGTAAGTCGGCTACATACACCTCGAACTTTCCTACAACATTACGCCGAATTGATCTTACGGAGTTCGACTTGCTGGCCAACCATGGATATCAGGTCGCGAAACAGGCTGAGCAAGCCTGTGGCTTATGAGGCTATCCAAAATCGAAAGAAAATTAATGTGACCTTGTGCAAGTCCTGTGAAGGGGACGCGATCTACTACTTTGCAGAAGACGATGTCCAAACAACCAAACTAAGGACAAGATTGGCAGTGATTCGCACCGTGTCTTCGACGACATTCCTAATCGACGCGTTTTTGCCGCCAAACCAGACTGAGGCTGGCACCTTTCTGAGGCCCGTTGGTTCTTCATCACGTTTAAGAATAGCTGACGCACAAGATTCGGCAGAAAGGCTACGTCTTGGCCAACATTGCGCTTCCTTAGCTCTGGGACTTAGCTCAAACCACTGTCGGCCGTGCTCGCTTGAACAAATGAGAGCGGCATGACTATCTGTCAACTGAACAGCTCGTATAGCGGTCGCCGTAATGCTAGTTTCGAACTGTTCTGCTAGCCACCGCACTGCCTCAAAGGTCAGGAGTCTCTGCTTTAAAAGTGGTTGGAACAAATACTGTGGGAGGAGCAATTCGGCTGCGTAGCGGTTTGCGACTCCTTCTTTATCGTGCCCATCCCATTTACAAGTCAGTTGATCATTGTCACAAACCAGTGCAACTTTGCCGCGATGTTTTAACCAATGTCCCAGCTCATGAGCCGCCGAGAATCTTCTCCTCGATTCAGTCGCTCTCTGATTAACGGTGATAATTGCGCGATTGCTGAAGCCGATTATCCGCCCTTCACATCCTTCAAGCGGTTCATACATCACAGTTGCACCGCAATACTGCGCAATGGCTTCAATATCAATCTCGCGGGGAGCATTCACGCCCAATGCTCTGAGTAGTGCTTGGGGATCGTCAGCAAGCATGATACGCCATCAACGAAAGAAGAGCCTTGTCAGAATGTGATACAGGCATCATGGAGAAGGAGGTGCTCTTCCTCAATTAGGAGAACTGGAGACCAGCATGAAAGATAAAGTGGATTTTATAGTACCGCGTGACCCGTCGCGACGGCAAGTAACAGATCATTTGCATGAGCGCCGATATACGAGTGCGGCCGTGGCGTTCTAGGCCCGTAAATGCTGCTGCTGACGGGCGAGCATAAATTGATTTAGGGTGAAACTTGTTACCTGCGAGGAATGCCATTCCTAGGATTCGACGTGACGTATTGTCGACATGACGTCTCAGATCTGGAAGTTTGTACAGATGCTAGCTCTTCTTGAATTTGAGCAGACCCAAGACATGTAACTGCCGCAAAAGACTGTCAACGTCTGCTGGCGCCATATCGCTCAATTTATGATACTGGCCGGTTAACACCGCAGGCTTCAGATAGTGATGGTGTGATAGGCATGCCTTAAGAAGCTGTAACTTATCTTTCATGGAGGTCGGCAATGACAGGCGGACGCGTTTTAGCGAAGCCACCTCTTTCTTGTAAGCCTCGCGAGACAAATTGAGCGCTTGGTGGCCGTAAGCACCTAGCGCCTCAGCAAACACCCTTGTGGCATGTTCTCCATACTGTTGTGGATCCAAGCCGCTTTCCCGAATTTCTTCGTCCAGGTCCTCTTCTGAAAGACTCATGATTGCCTCAGTCTGCATATCTAGTAGTCGTTCAAATTGAGACCGAACTTCGTTCTCTTTTGTTTTCACTTTCATAACGCTCCTTCTAGGTTGCGCTTCCTGAGCTTACACGTAGCGCGGACTATTTGCATGTTGTATCTCGCGTATTGAGCTTGCGGAAGTTTTAAGCGGCGGCAGATTTCCGGCCCGCTTAAACCCTCTAGCTGTAACTGAAACACCTTCTCTCCGAGGGAGTGCTGGCCCAATATAATTGCCATGTGATGTTTCACCTTGGACAGAAAGATCTCACGTCGCTTCAAGTCGAGCTCTTCTTCCGGGTTTGGAAGGGCAGTGGGGAAATCGTCTGCCGTCTTAGCCCGAACCTCGTCGTCACCATCATCCTCACTATTTGCATCAAGCGACGAAAGAAGAATCGGTTCCTGGTACCGTTGACTAGTGTGATGCTGTGCGTGGTTGCTTACTTGTGACCTGATCACCAAACGGAGGTGATGGCACATTGGGTAATTTTTGTTCCATGGTCGTGATCCTGCCAGTGTCGCGGCGATGGCTTCGTGTACAAAATCATCACCATCGCGTCCTCCGCCTAGTGAGCCAATACTAGTAGCAAGCCGCCCGGCTAACCACGTTAAGTTCTTGCGATCCTTCAGACTTAGTGCCTCGATCGCACGTCGAGCTTCATCCTGAGTCGCTACCATAATTGTTCTTCAGTCTCAAACTTACAATTGCTGGCTCAAAACTTTTTTGATCGCCCCGTTAAAAACTGCCCAAAGATCAGTATTGGTGAGTATGTCTAAGGGGCTGTTTCCCGAGGAAACAAGGATAACACTAGAGATTGGGAAGGTGATGAGAAAAACAATTTGTGAACGGATAGCGGTCGAAACAGACGATATAAAACCGGTGTGGAAACAGCCTCGTGGAAGTTATGGGAACAATTTTTGGCAGATGTATAGCAGGAAACTAGGTCGAGACGTGCACTTTTACAGCAGCCTTGAGCGCGACCACGGCATCATTGTAGAAGCCGATCCGAACGTCGTCCGGTTTTGCGAACAGCCCCTCCGCATCCGGATTAAGTTGGATGGCCGAGACCGTGAGACTGTGATCGACATGCTGGTTCACTTTACGGATGGTCGCACACAGTTCCGCGAAGTGAAGTATGCGAGTGCTGTGGAGAGTGCTGAGCACGATTCGCGCCTAACTCGCCAACTCACCGCCCAGCAAGAATGGGCTTTTGTCACAGCCAATGACTACAAGATCGTCACGGACCACGAAATCAGACAGAAGCCGCAGTTCCTTCGGAACTGGAAACAGATCTTAAGCCATCTTGCCCCATATGCGTCTTATGATCTCGCAAAGATCGAATCTGACATCCTCGCAGCATTCGATGAGCGGGATTCATGGCCCCTCGGATACCTGGCGAATAATGTATCTCTTCGAGATCAGCAAGCCGTCAAGGCGGCGATCTTTCGACTTATCCACGGCGGTCTCTGCACGGCTCCACTTGACCTATTTCCATTAACAAACTCATTGATTATTTCGAGAGGGACAAAATGAAAGCGCCGAAGCATAGGGTAGATCGCGACTCGCTCCCGCCAAAGCTCAAAGATCTCTCGCAATGGCCAACGGTAGACGTCACTCTCTTAGCAGGCAAGGATGTCCACTTAGTAGAGCGGCGCATTCGGGCAGTCCGCGACTATATTGCGGGATGCCCGGTTAAAGTCATCTCAAAAGAAACTACTATCCCCCGGCAGGAAATACATCGGTTGGTGAATCGTTGCCTAGAGGAGCACAACGATGAACGCATCTGGGGATTCCGAGCCTTGGTGAAGGGCTGCCATATCAAAACATATGTTCGGACGGCACCTATAAACGGCTCAAGACCGTCTCAGCACGGTGGGGCCGCTGGTGCTTTGACGATGCTGTTTGATCAATATCCCTGGATCCGAAAAGCCGTAGATGCCCTGTTCTTGAAAAAGGTAGAGGCCGGAGTAGTTCACGAATCCAGAATGCCCATCAAGGTCATTCATAAATGCTTCATTGATAAATGCAAGGAAGCTGGCCTGACGGCGAAAGACTATCCCCTCAATATGAACCATAGGGGTCGGCGTGCGCTTTCTAGCTATGTCCGCCAGCTGTTTCAATCGAATCTGAAGCGCGCTGTGAAGGCCCGTCACGGAGACGACGCGGCGCGGGCATTGTCTTCGGCGAATGCGGGACCGGACAGCATCATAACAAGGCCCTACGAAAGGGTGGAGTTTGACGGCCATAGGATTGATCTGTTTTGCACGATCGATCTGCCGAACCCGCACGGGGGAATACAAAGGATCACTCTGCAACGCCTCTGGTTGCTCGTCATTATCGATGTGAAGACGCGTGCCATTTTGGGATATACCCTCGTGTTAAATCCCGAATACAATTCGGAAGATGTGCTTCGATGCGTTAAGCATGCGCTTACGCCATGGAAGCCAATGACGTTAACCATTCCCGGATTACGATACACACCAGGCAGTGGACTGCCTTCAGGAGTGTTCACTGAATGCGAGTGGGCCTCGTGGGATGAGCTATGGTTCGACAACGCTAAAGCAAACTTGGCGTACGCAGTACGGATGAATCTCACCCGAGTCATCGGCTGTCATATCAATGCCGGCCCCGTAAAAACCCCTCAGCGTCGACCATTTATAGAACGACTGTTTCAAACCTTTGAGGAAAACGGTTTTCATCGGCTGCCATCCACGACGGGAAGTGGACCTAACGATTCCCGTCGTGATGATCCGGAAGCAGCAGCTCAGCGCTTAAACATTTCATATCAGCATCTAGCTGAGTTGGTTGATGTCTTGATTGCTCGATATAACGCCGAGCCACATAGTGGATTGGGCAACCGGTCTCCACTTGAGATGTTGGAGTATCTCATCGTCAATCAAGGAATCGAGATCCGGACAGTACCTGAGTACAAACGGCAAGATCTAGCGTTGCTGAACATTCGAGTTGTGCGGTGTATTCGAGGGGATCTGAAGGAAGGGAAATGTCCCTACGTCGAGTTTGAAGGTGTGCGCTATTACAACGATCTCCTCCGGCGCAGTGCGGAACTCATCGGGAGAAAACTCTCGCTTCTCGTCGATCCCGACGATCTACGTTGTGTTACTGCCTATTTTGAGGATGGCCGAGAATTCGGGGTGCTGACTGCTCATGGGTTTTGGGGCAGGACGCCTCATAGTCTAACAGTCCGAAAAGCTATCAATAAGCTGCGACTTCGCAAACTCATCTTCTATACGGATACTGACGACCCAATTCTCGTCTATATGGAATACCTGAATCGTCAAGCTGCGACCAATCAGCGGGCAGCGGGACAATCGGCAAAAATTCAAACTACGCTTCGATCGGTTCCCCCCCTGTCGCCCACTTCGTCTGGGGCAGATGCACCAGAATCGGAATCGCCATCATCGTCTCGCAAGACCTACACCCCCGTAATGAGAAAAACCCGCCTCATGTAACGCCAGTGAAAGGAGTTCTGAATGTCTCATGCGCCGCTATTGAGGCCTGCTCTGCCTCCTGGAACCCACCCCATCGAAACAGGACGCTATACATTGTCTACGCCACCTCTAAGTCGATTTTGTGACGATCTCAAAGGTTGGATCAAGAACCGGGCTACGGGTGCCATGGTGACAGGGCAACCGAGAACTGGAAAAACAAGAGGTATTCGATTTGCCGTGGAGGAAATACGCGATGAACTTGGGCCGACATTTCCAATCATGACCTTTTCGTGCGAGGACCATCAGCGTCCGACCGAGGCACGGTTTTTCGAATTCTTACTCAGCGAATTCGGCCATAGTCTCAGTCACCGTGGAACTACCGGCGCAAAGCGGGCCAGGTTAATCCAGCTTTTGATACAAGAAGCGTGCGCCCATCATCATAACCGCTTGATAATAATCGCAGATGAGGCGCAGAGACTGAACACGCCGCAATATAATTGGCTGGTTGATATCTACAATGCGCTGGACCGCCAGGATATCGCGACAACCTTTGTACTTGTTGGGCAACCTGAATTAGCTAACCAACGAGACGTCTTTGAAGAATCCAAGAAAATGCAGATAATCGGTCGGTTTATGGTCCATCTTCACGAATTTACTGGCCTGCGAAATTTTGAGGATTTCACATACTGTCTTAAGGGCTATGACGAAGAATCAGAATATCCGGAGGGCAGTGGCTGTTCCTTTACCAAATATTTTTTCCCCTCAGGATTTCAAGCGGGATGGCGTTTGGCCAGTCAAGCGAAAGTCCTGTGGAAAGCCTTTCAAGAAGTGCGAGATGAGGCGAAGCTGCCAGGGAAAGCCGAAATCCCAATGCAGTACTTTTCGAGGACTGTCGAGTTTGCTCTAAACGACTATGGTTCGCTTGAGGGCGGAAAACCGATCATTTCGTTGAATCAGTGGAAAGAGGCGATCGAACACTCGGGCTACCGTGATGGGGGACGTTACTTATGAACCAAGTAAACACAGAGAGCGCTCAAACAATGAGACAAACACAATATACTTGGGATACCAGCAAATGTTTTCCATTCGAGTCCACATGGTCAATTCTTCAAAAATTCACAATGTTCAATGCATGTGGCGCGCGGGATATTCAGCGAGAATTTGGCATCCCTTCAAAAAGGCAACATCCTCAGAACTGGTCCGACCGCGATCGGGACCTACACGGGTGGGGTGCACTTGCACCTTCGATTGTGAAGGAAGCGTTACGTTTAACAGACCTGCAAGTTCGGACAGCACAGACCAGCAACTACATCCGACCGGAAGAGGTAAAGGCCTTAGCGAGTCGCTCCCTCCGTTACTGCGCTTTGTGCATCACGACGGGGTTTCATACTCCGTTGCATCAATTGCTGATCACTTCTACTTGTCCTATCCATAATACGGTTCTGCTCAATACCTGCATGCATTGCGGCAAACTGACACCGCTATACGCTTTATCGAGGCAGGCATTTTACAATCCCTATGGTTGTGCGGAATGCGGAGAAGTCTGGCTGAAGAAATCCCAGGTCAAAGAGGTTACAGCAGGGGAGCACGCAGAGCGTTTTCGTATTCTGTCGGAAATCGAAGAGTGGTTAAACAGTAGAAAGGAAGATCGAACGATTGAAGGGGAGATCGCTCGGCTAACGCGGTTCGTATCTGGTGAAGATGATTTCCATGCATCCGTACGACGGCTCCCTGAACGCTGGGCGGATGTATTGGGAGTGAGAACTCCTCATCTTGTGGGTACTCTACGGGACACGGACATCCATATAACGATTGAATATGTGACGGCCAACCTTCCGGCGCCTGACTTAGAAAGCTCCTTGAGCAATAAGCCATTTTTCGATGTGTATCGGGCAATTCGTCGCACACTAACAAGGCGACTTCGCAAAAACCATCGGCATTGCTTTGAAAAGATGGGGCGAAGTATTTGGTTCCCAGTTACCGACAGGGAGTTGTCGGTGCGACGACTCTGCCCAGAAGCGTATGCTCTCCTCCTCTGGAGGATGTTTTGGGAAAACGTCGACATTCCGCAAAAGTTTTTCTCAAGGCAGTTATTGCTCATCCGAAGCGAGGCAGTTCTTGCCTCAGATCGGATACCATCGGGACTCCCTGAACAAGCTGCTATCAGAATATTTGGGATGGAATGCCTGCGAACGTTTCGGCGATGTCTGGATCTAGGCGCCTCGATGCAGCACAGGGATCACATAACATTTCCATTGTATCGCCTGCACAACGATCGTGGCATGGAATGGATATTGAAGATAAAGAGTACCGGCACTACGCAAGGGCTTCATTGGTGGTGGCCAAAGCGCTGGGAACATGCCTGTTGCTTTCCAAAACACAAATTCGAGCGTTCTCATGATTCTTTAATGAGGATCGCATGCTAAGCAGAATAACTAAAGGATACGCTGAATGTGGGTGTTACGGGTGAGAGAGATGGGTTTGTATGATCTCCCAGTTTGTTCATTTGATCCTTTGACAAAGAGTTGCAGAAGAATCACAATCGACTATATTCATGCATGACTGTGAGCGATAAGAACCTGGATCTATATTGACAATTTTGGCTATTGGTCAGTGTCACAACTTTTACTTCAGAAATGTAATAAGAATTCCTTCTTCGGACATGAAATCAGTGAGGCTCTCTCCAGTTCCTCAAAAGTAAGTTGACATAATCCTTCTTATCAGACATTATAAATCAGAAGCGTTATGCGCCTAGACTTCCTCAATCGCCTCCAAAAAGAACTCTCTGTTACGGGAACCGCCCTTCATGAAGCCGTTGTTTCAATTGCCGAGCGCGTCAACCGCAAAGTCCAAATCCTCCGCCTCCATTGGCAAGCGTCGAGCGTACTCGAGCGAATCGACGCCGTGAGTCACGAGCTTGGACATCAGATCGTCGATCAGATCGCCCACCGCTCCTCCGAGCACCACCCGATCGATCCTGACCTCTCCGAAGTGAACGGCACCATCAATCGCGCCACCACACGCATCCAGACACTCAAACAGTCTTTGGTTGAACTCGATGTTCAGATCAGACAGCTGAAGCTGGAAACCATTCACGAAGACCTCTTACGTCTGCAACAGGATCTCAGCCAGCGTTCGGCCGGCATTGAACGAGTCCTGATTCCACAGCGTTCAGCCGCGGTTGGACAGCGCATCGGCGACGTTCCGCGTTCATCATCCATTCACATCGCCACCGTCATGCGCGGACCGTTTCTTTTGGCGCCTGCTGAAGATCTGACCTTCCGTACTGGCGACATTGTTGTCCTGATGGGCGGACAGACGGAGCTCGATCATCTCTCCCTCTGGTTTAGCCGCCGTCGTCACGCCACCTCCTCCGCAACGCAGTCAGCCTAGCCCCATAGGCAGAGGCCTCACCCTTCCGGTAGAATGGGACGCATCATGATGTATGCGTATCAATATCTCAGAGCCACGGTCATCATCTCGGCACTCCTCCTCCCTGGGACCTCTTCACTCGCGGCAGCCGCGATCACGGATTCACCGGGAATTCGGATGCTCGAAGAGATTCAAACCGTCATTACCGATCTGGCGGAACAAGCCAAACCGTCCGTCGTGAACCTCTTTCCCATTTCCGCTGCAGGACGCCCGCGTGAATCAGGCGCAGACCGCACGCCCAGTGCATCGGGGTCCGGATCCGGCCTCATTGTGGACAACGAGGGACACATCGTCACGAACAACCATGTCATCGGCGATGCCCTTGAGGTCGAAGTACGCTTGTCCGATAAAACGAAACTGATTGCCCAGGTCGTCGGCAAAGACCCGGACACCGATCTGGCGCTTCTGAAAGTCACGGTAGATCGCGCATTACCGTTCGCCCACTTCGGTGATTCCAGCACCGTGCGCGTCGGCCAGTGGGTGCTCGCGGTAGGAAACCCGTTCGGACTCGACCGTACCGTCACCCTTGGCGTGGTGAGCGGGATCGGACGGGAAAACATTAATCTGTCTCGCTACGAAAACTTTATTCAAACCGATGCCTCGATTAACCCAGGGAATTCCGGCGGACCACTCTTTAACCTGCGCGGGGAAGTGATTGGCATCAATACGGCGATCATCAACTTTGCCCAAGGGATCGGCTTTGCCATTCCCTCGAATATGACGAAGCAGATCATTCAGCAGCTGATCGCACGCGGCAAAGTCGTACGCGGATGGCTGGGGGTTGGCATCCAACCGCTCACGCCGGAGCTGGCGAAAAAATTCGGCGTGGCTGAAGGCGAAGGCGTCCTCGTCAATGAGGTCTTTGAGAAAGACCCGGCCGCCGAAGCCGGCATTAAGCCCGGCGACATTATTCTCACAATCGACGGAAGCGTGGTGGACTCCCCCAATAAGCTGTCCCGTTTGATCGGAGTGCTCCCGCCCGGTGCGGCCCCGAAAATTGAAGTCGTCCGCGATTTCACGAGACAAGTGCTCACCGTGCCCTTAAGCGAGCGGCGGGATACGGCGGTCGTGGCCTCTCTGCCGCAATCTCGAACCGAAGTGAAGCTGGGGCTCGATCTTCAAGATCTTTCGGCTGGACTGGCGGAAAAATTCAAACTCCGTGAAACGCGCGGCGTGCTGATTACCAAAGTCGACCCGGGCAGCCTGGCGCACGCGGAAGGTCTTCGTGAAGGCGATTTGATCAAGGAGGTCAATCGCGCCGATGTGGCCACGGTCGGCGAATTCACCTCAGCCATCGCCAAAGTTCGGCGCGGCGACACGGTGCTCATCCGCGTGCTGCGAGAGAGTCGCGCGTTCTACGTTGTCCTCAAATCTACCGAGTAAGCGGCTTCAGTGTGCCGCGACGGCATGCCGCTCACTCATGTGTTCCTCGATGATTTTCCCCGCCAGCTCTCGCGGCACTTCCTCGTAGTGCGCACACTCCATCGCATAGCTGCCTCGTCCGCCGGTCATGGCGTTCAGCGCCGGCGTATACTTCAACAACTCCGCGAGCGGCATGAGGGCTTTGATCTGTTCGGCATGATCATTCGCCTGCACCGAGACAATACGTCCCCGACGCGCATTGATATCCCCCATGACGGCGCCGACGGTGTCCGTAGGGACCTCGATCTCGACCAGCATCAGCGGCTCAAGAAGAACGGGATGCCCCGCCTCCATCGCCTTCTTGAAGGCCATCGACCCGGCAATCTTGAAAGACATCTCAGAGGAATCGACGGCGTGGAAGGAGCCGTCATACACCGTCACGCGCACATCCACAACGGGGAACCCGCTCAGCCCGCCCTCCTGCATGGCCTCCACTACTCCCTTCTCAATCGCCGGAATAAAGTTGCGCGGGATCGCACCCCCGACCACACGATTCTCAAACACAAATCCTTCTCCTCTCGCCAGAGGGGCAATCTCCAGCCAGCAATCGCCATACTGACCGTGGCCGCCTGTTTGCTTTTTATACTTTCCCTGCGCCTGCGACGTAGCTTTGATCGTCTCTCGATATGGTACTTTAGGTGTGTGAACCGTGACCTCTGCCCCGAATTTCCGGCGGAGCTTTTCCAGCGCCAGATCGATATGGAGCTGTCCCATTCCACTGAGCACCATATCCTTGGTCTCCGGATTGCGAATAAATTCCAGCGTCGGATCTTCTTCAATCAATTTGTGCAAGCCGAGGCTCACCTTGTCGATCTCCGACTTGGATTTGGCCTCAATGGCAAACGACAGCACCGGGCGAGGCAGCTCAAGGCCTGGATAACAGATCGGCACACTCTCGGCACAGAGCGTGTCACCGGTCTGCGTATCCTTGAGTTTCCCGATCGCCACAATGTCTCCTGACAGTGCCGAACCGACGGCCATATGCTTCTTGCCCGATATCGTATAGAAATGGCCGAGCTTCTCACGGACCTGCTTTGTCCCATTGAGAACCGTCGAATCAGCGTGGATGGTCCCCGACAAAACCCGGCAATAGGACAGCCTCCCGACAAAGGGATCGATGATTGTCTTGAAGATCAGACCGGAAAACGGCTCTTGCAGGCTTCCCTTCCGTTCACTTGGCTGTCCGGTTTCCGGATGCCGCCCCGGCACAGAGTGAATGGCCATTCGCTCCGCAGGCGACGGGAGAAGGGTGACACAAGCATTGAGCAATGACCAGACGCCAACGTTGCGCAATGCCGAACCGGCATAGACCGGAAGAAACTGCCTGGTCAGGATATCGCTCCGGAGCCCTTCAACCAATTGATTCAGACTTAAATCTCCCTGTTCAAGATAGCTATTCAACAAGCCCTCTTCACGCTCGGCGACCGCTTCGATAAGTTGTTTTCGCGCCTGCTTGACCGCCTGTTCCATTTCAGGAGGAACGGCAGTTCGTTCAACTTTTGGAGAGGAGCCTCCTGAACGGATCACTGTGTTATTCAGCAGATCGATCACGGAATCGAAACTGGAACCGGAGCGAACAGGCAACACCATAGGAATCGGCGCACACTCCAGCTGCGTCCGGCAGAGATCCAAGGCGGCATCAAACGAGGCGCCTTCCTTATCCAACCCGTTGACGAATACAAGACAAGGCAGATCCAGCTCCCGCACTCTGTGCCAGAGGCGGGCCAGTTCAGCCCGGACTCCGGTGCCTGGATTGAGTACGATGATGACGGCATCAACGGCCCGCAAGGCTGACAACGATTCACCCAACAGACTCAGTGCGCCGGGAGAATCGACGAGCGTGATCGCCGTCTGATTCCAGGTGAACTGGAGAAGACTGGTGCTGGCGGAACAGTGATGGTGGAGTTCTTCCGGCTCGAAATCTGAAACGGTTGTACCGTGGAGTACGGACCCGAGAGTTGGAATGGCACCGCTTGCGTACAGGAGGGCTTCAGTGAGGGATGTTTTGCCTGCGCCGACGTTGGACACCAACGCGATATTCCTGACGGACTCTACGCGAATCTCGCCCATGGCAGACCCTCCTTCTGGCTAGACACACATCTTGTTAGACCATCTGCCTCCTCATTGCCGTCCCTGCTTATTCGTCGTCTCGCGCTGATTGATCGAGTACACCGTTATACCGTAATCCATCCTTCATCGGCAAAGCTTACGTATCGCCCGTCTCCGATGACCATATGGTCCAACACGCGAATCCCCAGCACCTCGCCGGCCGCCACCAGTCGATCCGTCAATCGCCGATCTTCAGGACTCGGTGTCGGATCACCGCTGGGATGATTATGCAGGAAGATCACACCTGCAGCAGACTCACGGACCGCAAGGGCAAACACTTCGCGAGGATGGACGATGCTCAAGGTGAGACTCCCTTCCGACACCGTGACCTCTTTCATGACTGTATTTTTCGCATCGAGCAAGATGACCTTAAAGATTTCGTGTTTGAGATCGCGCACCAAGGCATGGAAATGTCGAAAGACATCTGAGCTGGATGAAATCTTTGTCCCCGTCGAGAGGGGAATTGCCATGGCTCGCTTTCCCAATTCAAGCGCCGCCTTCAGCTGGGCAACTTTTGCCGGGCCTATCCCGGGAATCGTACAGAGTTCTTCAATTCCACTCCGGGCCAACGATGCTAGCCCGCCGACGCGATGGAGCAGCTCCATCGCAACCTGCACCGCCGATGAATCTCGACGTCCAGTCCTCAGTAAAATCGCCAACAATTGAGCATCCGAAAGAATCTCAGGCCCCTTGGCCAGAAGACGTTCTCTCGGACGTTCGGTTTCAGGCCATTGTCCGATCCCATTGTGAGTATCTGTCGTCATGATTCACCCTCTTTGAACAAAAATCTGACGCCACGCACCTTTTTGCACGTACTACAGGGGTAGGTTTTACCCCATGGAGACAACTACGTAACCGATAAACCATTGAAATGTTGACATACGACAATTTGGTGCAGCTTTTGCTTTATTCGGCACACAGCTGTTCATGCAGACACCCAGGAGGATTCGATGGAATGTCCGAAATGCAAAGGGCTGATGATGTTGGAGCGGTTTTCAGACTTCTTCCTCATTTTCTACGCCTGGAAATGCATCAACTGCGGGGCGATCATCGATCGCACGATTTCCAACAATCGAAAGAAGAGTCTGGCTGCTCGGGATACTCAACCGGTATCAGCAAGCTAGCCGATCAGACCATTCTTCTCTTTCGTCCGATCCGACCCTGGCTATTCACTCACTCTGATCGGATAGCGCCGCATCCATCCAGAAATGGATGCGACGTAAAGTATAATGGATTCCTAATTGACCGTCAAAACCATCAAGCGCTCTGACTTTTTATAGCCAACCTCACATCGCCTCTCGCCCGTAAACTCCATCCGGCACTTCCCCCCTACCGTCCCTTGACCCCTGCAAAAACGCTGTGTTAGAGTCATTCCCTCTTAACGATGTCCCCTATCTACTGACATGCGAGTTATAGCTGGATCCCACCGAGGTCGACGTCTTCAAGGACCGCACGGCACCGCACTCCGCCCCACCTCTGACCGAGTCAGGGAAGCATTGTTTTCTATCCTGGGTAACCGACTTCCAGACAGTCGCGTGTTGGATCTCTTTGCGGGAACCGGAGCGATCGGCATTGAGGCCCTCAGTCGGGGAGCAGCGCACGTGACCGCCGTTGAGTCGCAAGCTGAATCATTGAAACTCTTGCGACAGAATGTCGCAGAATGCGGGATGAATACCCTCGTCACGGTTCAAGCAAGAACGGTCAAACAGTTTCTGACCAGGCCGGAGCTGTGGAGCGGCCCCTATGATATTGTGTTTGCCGATCCGCCGTATGACCTCGCCTACAAACTAGAAGACATCTTCCAAACCGTCCATGCTACACTCACGCCAGCCGATGCCTGGCTTGTCGTCGAACACGCGTCGAAATCCACCCTTCCCGACCGGCTTGGCTTGGCCACGTTTCGGAAGCACTATCAGTACGGAGACACAGCACTGTCGATCTATTCGTTTCCCGCAGAGGCCATAGTATGAAAATCGGTATATATCCCGGTACCTTTGACCCGATTACACATGGTCATACCGATATCATTACACGCAGCCTGCGCGTCTTCGACAAGGTCGTCGTGGCCGTCGCACCGAATCCCGCCAAGCATCCGCTCTTTAATTTGACTGAGCGGTTGGAGATGGTGACGCTGGTCATGAAGGATCTGACCCAAGTCGACGTGACCGCCTTCGAAGGCCTCCTCGTCGACTATGTCGCGCGGTCTGGCGCCCATGCCATTATTCGAGGGCTACGCGCTATTTCAGACTTTGAGCACGAATTTCAGATGGCCCTCATCAACCGAAAACTGGCCAAGAACGTGGAGACCGTGTTTCTCATGCCCAGCGAAGAATACTCCTATCTCTCGTCCACCATCATTAAAGATGTGGCCCAGCACGGAGGTCCGTTAACGGAATTCCTGCATCCCGACGTGGCTCGACGTCTTGAAGAACGAATCCGGAGTCTCAAACAATGAAACTCGCCGCACGTGTCAGTCGCATTACTCCGTCTCCGACATTGGCGATGACCGCCACGGCCAAAGCCATGGCTGCGCAAGGACTCGATGTCGTCGATTTCTCATCCGGGGAACCGGATTTCGATACCCCGGAACCCGTCAAGGCCGCGGCCGAAGCAGCCATTCGCGCGGGCTTCACGAAATATACCCCTTCGTCGGGCATCGACGAGCTTCGTCAAGCCATTGCCGATAAACTCCTTACTGAGCAGGGTTTGCGCTATGAGAAAGCCCAGATCTTAGTCTCTTGCGGAGCGAAGCACTCGCTCTATAATGTAGCCGAAGCGCTCTTAGAAGCCGGCGATGAGATCATTATTCCAACGCCTTACTGGGTCTCCTACGCCGATCAGGCACTCCTCAACGATGCCACCCCTGTTCTGCTCCCGACCAAGGAAGATCAAGGCTATGCCATCAATCCTGAGGAATTACAGAAACTCGTCACGCCACGCACCAAGGCCATTATTGTTAATAGTCCCTGCAATCCGACCGGAGCCACCTACGACAAGCGCACACTGGAAGCCATTGCGACTATCGCGGTGAAGCATAACCTCTTGATCATCTCCGATGAAATTTATGAAAAAGTGCTGTATGACGGAGCCACACACATCAGCATCGCCACGCTGGGGCCAGAAGTGGCCGAGCGCACGGTCATCATCAATGGGGTCTCCAAAGCCTACGCCATGACGGGATGGCGTATCGGCTACGCCGCCGGACCAAAGCCGCTCCTGACCGCCATGGCGAATATCCAGAGCCAAAGCACGTCGAATCCCTGCTCGATCTCGCAGAAGGCCGCTGTTGCCGCGCTGAAACTTGGTGGACCATTCACAGAAATGATGGTGGTGGAATTCGACCGACGAAGAAAAGTGATGGTGGAGCGCCTGAATGCGATTCCCGGCGTGTCCTGCAGAATGCCTGGAGGAGCCTTCTATGCGTTCCCCAACATCGGCGGCATACTCGGGCGGACCGGACCGGACGGACCGGTCACTTCACCGCAGGCATTGGCTAACTATCTTTTGAAAGAGGCCCATGTGGCCGTGGTGCCCGGTGAGCCGTTCGGCAGCCAGCACCACATTCGATTGTCCTATGCCACCAGCATGGACACGATTACAAAGGGATTGAATCGTATTGCCGCCGCATTCGGAAAATTGACGGCATGATCGCCTCTTGACTCACACAGAACAAAGGTTATTGGGTTAGCTTAACGACTACGCATTCTGGAGGGTACCCGTGCCTATTTACGAATATCTCTGCCACGATTGTTCCTATACATTTGAGCTCAAGCAGAGCATGAAAGACGAAGCCATCGCCACCTGCTCGAAATGCGGCAAGTCTGTCAGCCGGATTATTTCGGCGCCTGCGATTATGTTCAAGGGATCAGGCTGGTACATCACGGACTATTCAGACAAGATGAAACCGCCGACCGGAGAGACCACCAAACCGACGCCGACAGCCACGACGACGGCGGCTGAATCGTCAGCAACTCCAGCGGCGACTTCGTCATCGACTCCCGCCGCGCCATCTGCGCCGCCGGCTTCCGGAGGAACGACAAGTTCGTCTACTCCGTCCGCCAGCAGCACACCTGCATCCAGCCCCACCTCAGGCCAGAAGTAGGCAGACATTTCAGAACTAGGGTCGCTTGGCCGGAACCTTCTTCTTCACAGGTGCCTTGACGGCAGGTTTGACCGTAGGTTTGGCAACCGCCTTCGCAGGAGCTTTCGGCGCCATTGCCTTGACCGCCTTGACGCGCAAGGCTTCTACCTGATTCTGCAGGCTTGAGATCATTCCGGTCTTTTCACGGTTCATCCGCGCCAGATCATCGGCTTGGATTTGCAGATCTTGCTTCGCTTTCGACAGATCGTTGATCTGATTCTGCAGCTGAGCCTTCTCCATATTCACCGTTTGCACTTCGGACCGAAGCTGTTCCAATTGGGCCTGAAGCGCAGGCGGCCAGTAGTCACAGCCCGACACCGCGATCCCCATCACCGCCACGACACCGACAAGTATTCGCTGACGTATCACCTTCACCATGCAATCCTCCTTTGCTGACTTCATAGCGCCGATGTATAACATACTTCTCACAGCTTGAGGTGAAATCCTCGCGCCACAAGAGCCTGTTGAATCATCGCTCGATTGATCGGCCCTTCACGAACCATCCGCACACCGTCACACACACTCAACACCGTCGACGGCAATCCGCCCGGCGTCGTACCACCATCAACAATGACATCAACCAGCGCGCCGATTGTCCGTTCGACCGCTGCTGCAGTCTGAACCGGCGGCTGCCCTGAATAGTTGGCGCTCGTGCCTGTTAAGGGACCGGTATATCGCAGGAGCTCTGCGAGCGCGGGATGAGAGGTATGACGGATCCCGACCGTACCGGTCCCCGCCGTGATGGATGTTGGAAATCGCGCACCGGCGGGAAACACCAGCGTCAACGGCCCCGGCCAAAAGGCCTCCATCAGCACCCGCGCTGCAGAAGACACATCGGTGACAAGATCCTGAAGCTGCGCCTGTTCACCAATCAGAATCAAAATAGGTTTTCCATCCGGTCGCCCTTTGATGGAGAGCAGGCGCGCTACAGCCGCCCCATCGAACGGATTGATCCCGAGACCATAATAGGTTTCGGTAGGAACCGCGAGCACCCCGCCGGCTTGCACCAACCGGGCAACCCTGGAGAGCCACACATCTGAATCCGTTGCAGGATACGACTCGATGACAGCCATGGAAAGGTGCGGGAGGCGTAGAGCTGCTAACTGCTTCGCCGAAGAGCGCGATGGGCAATATCCGTTCGGTAATGCTGTCCGTCAAATGAAATTCTCTGAACCTGTCGGTAGGCCGCCTGTTGCGCCTCCGCAATCGTGGCCCCGCGCCCCGTGACCCCTAACACCCGGCCGCCGGCCGTCACGATTTCGGCGCCCTTTCGAACGGTCCCGGCATGAAACACCGTCGCCGATGCCTCTCCGTCAGCAAGTCCTCGAATGGCTTTTCCCGTATCATAACTGCCGGGATAACCCTCCGACGTCATCACCACACACACGGCACAGTCGTCATGCCATTCCACCGTAAACTGATCCAGCCGATGCTCAACGACGGCTTCGATCACGTCGACGAGATCAGACTTGAGCAACGGTAATATCACCTGCGTTTCCGGGTCGCCCATGCGCGCATTAAACTCTAAAACATAGGGCACGCCCTTCACGACCATAATCCCCGCGTACAGCACCCCTTGAAACGGAGAGCCCATCCGAGACATTGCCGACACAATCGGCTGTAGCACTTCGCGAGTGATCTGCACACGCAATGCCGGGGTGCCCAACGGAGCCGGGCAGTAGGCGCCCATTCCTCCAGTGTTGAGCCCCGTATCGCCGTCTCCCACACGCTTGTGATCCTGTGCCGGCAACATAGGCACGACTGCTTTCCCATCTGTAAACGCCATGACGGTGAGTTCTTCGCCGTCGAGAAATTGCTCAATGAGCACCCGCTGGCCGGCCTGACCAAAGACAGCATGTTCCATTGAATCGACGATCGCCTGTCTCGCCTGCTCGCGGGTGGTCGCAATAATCACCCCTTTGCCTTGAGCTAACCCATCGGCCTTAATGACAACCGGGAGTTCGTGTGCCTCGACATACGCCAGCGCCTCGTCCATCTTTTCAAAGCTCTTCGCCCGCGCTGTCGGAATCTTGGCTAAGGCCATGACGTCTTTCGAAAAGATCTTGCTGGATTCCAGCCGGGCCGCATTCTTCGTCGGACCAAATATTTTCAACTTGGCCTTGCGAAACTCATCGACAATCCCGTTCGCCAGCGGCACTTCCGGCCCGACCACCGTCAGATCCACCTGTTCTTTGATGACGAAATCTTTGAGTGCCGTAATATCGTCCGCCTTAATCGGCAAGCACGCCGCCAACGACTCAATCCCGGCATTCCCGGGCGCACAAAATATTTGCGGCTTTCGCGGGCTCTGAGAGAGCTTCCACACCATCGTGTGCTCACGTCCACCGCTTCCGACAACTAGAATTTTCATGATGCTCTTAGGTGCATTAAATTAATGAGGCTTCTCAAAATGATCATCCTGCAAGGCCGCAGGTGAGTCAAAACCGGAGGCGTACCCTCTGGGGTACGTTGAGGATTTTGACGAGCCGAGAACGACGCAGGGGATCATTTTCAGAAGCCGATCCCGATCAGTGGCGGAAGTGGCGCATCCCCGTCATAATCATCGCCAACCCCTGTTCGTCCGCCGCCTTGATAATCTCGGCATCGCGAATCGAGCCGCCCGGTTGAATCACGGCCGTGATCCCGGCTTGCGCCGCCGCATCCAATCCGTCACGGAACGGAAAAAACGCGTCCGAAGCCATCACGCAGCCCTTCACCGGCATCTGCGCTTTCATCACCGCCAGCTTCACGCTATCGACACGGCTCATTTGCCCGGCACCGATCCCGACGGTCTGCCCCGGCGTCGCGTAAATGATCGCATTCGACTTCACATGCTTGCAGACCTTCCACGCAAAGGCGCAGGCCGCATATTCCTCGTCCGTAGGCTTTCGTGCCGTCGGGACTTGCAGTGCGCGAAGGTCTGCCAATACACCCAAATCGCGATCCTGCACAATCAACCCGCCCACAAGCTTTTTGAGATCGAGCCCGACCTGCTTCACCTTCGTGAGCGGGCCGACATCGAGCAACCGTAAATCTTTCTTACGCTTGAGTTCGGCCAGCGCATCTTCGGCAAACCCTGGAGCAATCACGACTTCGACGAACGTCGAGGTGATTTCCTTCGCCGCCGCCAGATCGACCGGACGGTTGAACGCCAGAACCCCACCGAACGCCGAGACCGGATCCGTCGCACGCGCCTTCACATAGGCTTCGACGGGCGTCGAGCCCAGTGCCACACCGCAGGGATTGTTGTGCTTGATAATGGCGACCGCGCACTCGTCATATTCTTTCGCCAATTCGAGGGCCGAATTCGCGTCGAGGAAATTATTGTACGACATCGCTTTCCCGTGCAGAATCTTTCCGCGCGACACCGACGGCTCATTGGAATTGAATTCCCGATAGAACGCGCCCTGCTGGTGAGGATTCTCTCCGTACCGCAACGTCTCCGCCAACTCAAATTGCATCGAGAGAATCTTGGGGAACTTCACCTCTCCGCCCTGCACCTGCTTTTCGAGATAGCCTGCAATCAGACTGTCATAGCGCGCCGTATGCTGAAACACCTTCATGGCCAACTCGCGCCGCAAACCCGGCGAAACAGTCCCCGCCTTGGCCGCATCCAACACGCGCGTATAGTCCGCCGGATCGACCACGACCAGCACATCTTCATGATTCTTCGCCGCGGAGCGCAGCATCGACGGACCGCCGATATCGATATTCTCAATCGCTTCTTCAAACGGACAATTCGGCTTCGCAATCGTGGCTTCAAAGGGATAGAGATTCACCACCACCACATCGATCGGACCGATATTATGCTGGTTCATCTGATCGACATGAGCCGGCACCGAGCGGCGACCAAGTAACCCGCCATGGATCTTCGGATGGAGCGTTTTCACCCGGCCATCGAGAATCTCCGGCGAGCCTGTGTACACCGCCACGTCTGTGACCTTCACACCCGCGTCACGCAAGGCCTTGGCTGTCCCGCCCGTCGAAAGAATTTCTGCCCCAAGAGCTTCCAAGCCCTTGGCCATCTCAATGACTCCCGTCTTATCTGAAACACTAATCAGCGCCCGCTTGATGCTGGCCATATCAACACTCCTTCAGAAATGCTCGATAAAGTAATGGTTTGTATCTTGGAAGGCGGGCGAAGGATAGCAAATGGGTCAGGGAAGTTCAAGAATGAGCCCAGCAAGGCGCAGACAGAGGCTAAGACCAAACGCTGTCACCTCTCTTCTCGCGTTACAACTCGTGCCACCCAACACTCTACATCCGTAGGGTAGACTACGCCCCCCTTGACCGATTATGATGCCGATGTTGAAAAGTATTAGTCATAAGAGCTAGTCGCCACCGAAAACGAGCTCTATTTCATCATCGAGGCCCTACCATGCGTAGACAGTTGTTCAACCGACATACAATCTGGACCGTCTTTTTCTCACTCCTCGTCGCTTTAGGCCTAGGTGCCTGTTCAGACGTGTCGAACGCACCGGCGCCTACACCGCTTCCTCCTGGAACACCAGTAGCCAATGCAGGGCCAGACCTCGGCAGCATTACGTTTGGTACCTCCATCACTTTAAACGGAAGTGCCAGCGTCGATCCCAATGGCGATCCCCTAACCTATAGGTGGACACTCCTGAGCAAACCAGTTGGCAGTGCCGCCGTGTTACAAAATTCAACCACCGTGGCGCCGACCTTTATTGTCGATCGCGATGGCGACTATATCGTCCAGCTTATTGTGAACGATGGCATATTGGATAGTGCGCCAGATACCGCAACGATCAGCAGCAACAACGTGGCCCCCGTGGCCAATGCGGGTCCGGACCAAGGCGGCAGATCGCCGAACTCACTCGTTACTCTGAACGGCAGCGCCAGTACCGATGCTAATGGAGACCCGCTCATCTACAGCTGGTCACTGTTGACCAAACCAGCTGGCAGTGTTGCAGCCTTACAAAATCCAACCACCGTAGCACCGACTTTTACCGTTGATCGTGGCGGCGACTATATCGTGCAGCTTATTGTCAATGACGGCACGGTAAACAGTAGCCCTGACGTTGTATTAATCAGTAGCGCCAATGTGGCCCCGGTGGCCAATGCCGGCCCCGACCAAGGCGGCAAAGCATCTGGAGCACTCATCACTCTAAACGGCAGCGCCAGCTCCGATGCCAATGGCGACCCGCTCACCTACAGTTGGTCGCTCACCAAGCCGGCAGGCAGTGTGGCAACTCTCGTTAATCCGACCACCGTCTCACCGACCTTTACCGTTGATCGAGACGGAACCTATACGGCCCAGCTGATCGTCAATGACGGCACGGTGAGCAGCGCCCCCGATACCGTCAACATCACAAGCGACAATGTCGCCCCGGTGGCCAATGCCGGCCCCGACCAAGGCGGCAAAGCGCCTGGAACACCCATCACTCTAAACGGTAGCGCCAGCTCCGATGCCAATGGCGACCCGCTCACCTATAGTTGGTCACTCACCAAGCCGGCAGGCAGTGTGGCAACTCTCGTCAATCCGACCACCGTCTCACCGACATTCACCGTTGACCTGGCAGGGACCTATACCGCACAGCTTGTTGTGAACGACGGCACCGTGAGCAGCACTCCCGACACCGTTAATATCACCACAAACAATGTGGCTCCGGTGGCCAATGCCGGCCCCGACCAAGGCGGCAAGGTTAATGGCTCGCTGGTTACTCTAAACGGCAGTGCCAGCTCCGATGCCAATGGCGACCCGCTCACCTACAGCT